>JAYUHI010000404.1:0-8685 GCA_043767095.1 Bacteroidota bacterium | reverse complement strand
CGACAGCCAGCACATACACATAAACCCATACTTTTCGTTTGATAAAACGGTTCACGAAGACAGTCATAATAATATTGGTCACCAGCACCACAGCAAACTGAATGGCCATCTGAATGCCGGACGATATCGCGATAAACCCTTTCTCTACCAATTCAGAAATAATCATGAAATTGACAATGTCAAAAATCTGAAGGCAGAGCAACAGTGTGTAGAGATTTTTTGTCTTAAATGAGTACGTAGAATCCATAAGGTTAAGATTCAATCATATTTATAATGTGTATGAGTTGGAGCAGTGAAAAGGTTAGTTCCTTTCATAAGGAATAAAACCTTTGTAGCCCAGCATTTTTCCAAGTCCACCAAAGACTCTCGCCATCACTTTCTGAATCAGAATGGGTGGGCCAGCCACATAGCTCTCACCATCATATTCATTGAGGATGGTCATAAACTGCAGGAAACTTTTAGGCGTTGAGTCTTTCTTTACTTTTCCTTTTTTGGCAAGCGAATACCACGTTTCCAGGAAAAGCTCTGATCGCAGCGCAGGTTTCATTTCTACAATCACTTCGGAAGGCCCGTCACCCGTAGTCCAGATTTTATGCATCTCGTTTTTTTGTGCTGTGATGGATTGCCCTGCCGTAAGAATCTTTTCTTGTCCATTACCTTTAAATCCCACGGTTCCACTCACGATAGTAAATGTTTCCGTTTGTGAGGGATGAAGATGCTCAGGCGGACCTTGTGCACCCGCTCTGTTCCACAGGTGAACCTTTAATAATTCACCCTTCGAATCTGACGCTGTAACCAGGAATTGAAGTTTGTCTCCTATTACAGGATTTTCAATGATTTCATTTGTCTTTGCCATAATTGTTTGTGTTTAATTATGACATAAACCTACCTACCCTCAATGGCTTCCGGATTAACCTGAGTTAAAAAGCGAAAACGGGTTATTTATTTTTTTGCCAGGCGACTTCTCATCCGGCTTAGCGATTGCGGTTCAATGTTGAGGTAAGCCGCTATGTGGTGCAGTGGCACACGTTGCAAAATGTAAGGCTTGTTTTTCAGTAGCGCCAGGTATCGTTCCTCGGCTGAAAAAAGTTTCTCCTCCGAAAACCTGTTTAGTAACGCCCCGGCCGATTTGGGCGCTTTTATGGTGTACCATAACTCAAGTTTTGGCACTTCTCTTCTCAACTGATTCCACTTGTTCTTGGTTACTTCAAGCAACTCACAGTCTTCCAAAGCTTCCGTATTAAAAGTGCCGGGATTTCCGGAATTGAAGCTGGCGAAATCACAGAGCCACCAATCTTCAAACGAGAAAAACAGGATACTCTCTTTTCCATCTTCGTTCGTCACGAAAGTGCGCGTGCACCCTTTGTTCACGTATGCTTTTGAATGGCTGATGTCGCCAGTCCGGTGGTAATACTCTCCTTTTTTTAATTCCTTCCGGATAAAGTGCGACAGTAGATATTCATATTCATTATTGTCAAGCCCAAATGATCCTTTGAATAATTCAGAAAACCGGCTGTCGATGGGATGCATAAGGATGTGTAATTCGTCTATTAAATAGGAAGTTATTCAATTCGCTGCAAATATCATAACATGACGAGATGGCTTTGAAAGTTTAGATGTGCAGTGAGCAAAATTTATTAAATTGACCAAAATTGACAATGAACTCAGCACACTGTCCCCCGCTGGCGGGGGTAGGGGGTGGAAAAATATGCAAGCAGCCAAAGACAACTTTCATTTGTACAACAATCAGCTGCAGCCGTTTGCTAATGCATTGCGAAAAAACATGACTAAGGCAGAAGCTTGTCTTTGGAAATACGCATTGAAGGCCAGTCAAATGAAGGGTTATCCCTTTCGTAGACAGCGGCCGGTACTGAATTACATTGCTGACTTTATGTGCAAGGAATTAATGCTGGTGATTGAAGTGGATGGCATTACGCATCAAGATGAAAAAGTAATACAAAAAGATGAACGCAAGCAACGGGATTTGGAAGGTGCCGGATTCACGGTGCTTCGATTTACCGACAATGATGTTTTGAAGAATATGAAGGGAGTGATTGCTTCTCTTGAGGAGTGGATAGAGAAATATGAAAAGAGGAGTAATCCACCCCCTACCCCCGCCAGCGGGGGACAGTGAACTCAAGCCCTCACTCTCCTCCCAATCAAATCCTGTTTCAATCCGGTTATGCCTCAGAGCGGGGATCTGTGTAGTAATTAACAGAATCGTTCCATTCAGATCCGCGCGGTGATGTTGCGGGATTTGTTGTTTGATAGCTTTGACCATGGTGAATTTAGCGTCAGAAAAAAACTCATTGACGGATTTTTTAAGCGCATTAATGCTATTCATCCCATACATCAATACCACCTCCGGTTTATTCGTGCGCATGTTGGTCAAGATCGTGCGCATGCGACTTTCATACACATGCGCCTCATATTGTGCGCGACTTTTGAGAAACCCGATTTGCGGAAGGTCGAGCCAACTATAATACCACGCATGGTTATGCGGACTCGGCAACGGATATAATGAGATCAACGCCTCCTGCTGTGCTGACGGTAATGCGAAATTATGTTTTTGATAGGCGAGCAGGTCAGGGAGTTCCTTATTCCTGTAGCCATGCACAAAGGCAATGAGATTTTTCCAGACCCCATGCTGTATGGCACTACTCCCGAACCTGTATTCGTAGCGATTGGCAAACAAGTTTGCTTTGGGGCCGTCCCACCGCACTGCTACATGCTGGTATAGCTCGCGGATGTCGCAGAGCGCACCAGCCTGTCCCGAAGCATCGGGAGGCGCGTGAGCTTGAGAAAAATAGTTAAACTTCTCGGCCACTTCCTCCGGCACCTCGCCACCCCCTTCTTCATAACCGATGAACCAGAACCTGGCGCGCCACGATCCATAGCCGTAAAAATTATCGATCCAGTGCTTCAGTTTTTTTTCTTCGATACTCATGGTCTGGGAAAGTTAGCGAATGAGAAAATAATTTGGCTGCCTTGAGTTTCTTGGGCTAGTCAATAGTGTAGGTTAGCGTGGCTCAACAAAATTCATTTCATTGAAGTAAGGGCATTTCTAAAAACCTTGCTTTTCATTACCTCATCCTTGACCCTTCTCCAAATGGAGAAGGTTAAGCGGAGTTTTTAGAGATGCCCTTAAATTATTTAAGGAAATAGTATATTGAATCCGTTATCATGTTTGTTCTTAAAAATCACATGGCATTTTCAACTATTAAATCATAATTATTATGAGTAATGTACAGGTACTGGTAGGCACAAAGAAAGGGGCATTCATTCTTACCTCCGATAGCCAGCGCGCCAAGTGGGAGGTGAGCGGCCCATTCTTTGGAGGCTGGGAAATTTATCATATGAAGGGCTCCCCGGTAGATCCCAATCGCATTTATGTGTCGCAAACCAGCGGGTGGTTTGGTCAAATTATTCAGCGATCCGATGATGGCGGCAAAACATGGTTCCAACCGGGCTTTAAACCGGGTGAGTCAACCACAACACCGGAAGGAATGCCCGTTACCGAAAGCAATAAATTCGCTTACGATACTTCCGATGCAGAAGGAAAGCCACTGTCCACCCACCAGTTCTATGATGGCACGCAAAAGCCGTGGGAGTTCAAGCGAGTCTGGCATTTAGAACCCTCGCTCACCGATCCCGATACTGTTTATGCCGGAGTTGAAGATGCTGCACTCTTTAAAACTACCGATGGCGGCAAAAGCTGGAAAGAATTGTCCGGATTGCGCGGCCATTCGACCGGAGCACAGTGGACACCCGGTGCCGGTGGCATGGGATTGCATACCATTATTCTTGACCCAAAAAACAAAAATCGAATATACATTGCCATCTCTGCAGCGGGCGTATTCCGGACGGACGACTCGGGGAAAACATGGAACCCGATCAACAAGGGATTATCCTCTCAATATATACCCGACCCCAATGCGGAAGTGGGTCATTGTGTTCACCGCATTGCCATGCACCCTTCCAAGCCGGAGGTATTGTATATGCAGAAACATTGGGATGTTATGCGAACCAACAATGCCGGTGAGTTGTGGCACGAAGTGAGCGACAACCTCCCATCCGATTTTGGATTTGTGATCGATGTGCACGCGCACGAGCCCGAAACCATTTATGTTATCCCCATCAAGAGCGACTCTGAACATTTTCCACCCGATGGCAAGCTGCGCGTTTATCGAAGCCGGACCGGAGGAAATAATTGGGAGGCGCTCACCAAAGGTCTTCCGCAAAAAGATTGTTACGTTAACATTTTACGCGAAGCAATGGCGGTGGATACACTCGATTCCTGCGGCATTTACTTTGGCACCACGGGAGGGCAAGTGTATGCATCAGCAGACGGAGGCGATAACTGGAATGCGATTGTGCAAAATTTGCCTCCTGTTTACTCGGTGGAAGTTCAGGTATTGAAATGATCCGCGTTGTACTGCCATATCATTTGCGGAACCTGGCCAACATTAACTCCGAAGTACAACTGGAGGTTCCCGGAGACATCACCATACACGCTATTCTTACTGCGCTCGAAGCGCGTTATCCTATGCTGGCCGGCACCATCCGCGATCACGTCACCCAACAGCGCAGGCCATTTGTGCGATACTATGTTTGTGGAGAAGATTTATCGCTGGAGCCAACGGATGCACAACTGCCACCTCAGATTATCTCGGGCGAAGAACCGTTTGTGATTCTTGGAGCCATTGCGGGAGGGTAGTGCTCATGAACGAAGCACTGCTCTTTCTCCTTACTGTCATTCCGGACGGAATGCGCGGAGGCAAGTTCGAGTTCCGGAATCTGTTGATACTGAAACCCGTACGAGACAGTTGCAGGTTTTACTACTACCGGATACCGGCACTCCCGCCCGCGTCCCTCGCATGCCGGTATGACGGTTAATGATGAGGTGCATCCCTTCGAAGGGAGCATGAACGAAGCACTGCTCTTCTCCCTTACTGTCATGCCGGACGGAAGGTGCGCAGGGTTGAGCGCGTTCCGGCATCCGTTTGTGATGAAACCTCACGCGTACGGGTTTCACTATTCACGGATACCGGCACTCCCGCCCGCAATCCCTTGCAGGCCGGTATGACGGTTAATGAATACCACTCGCGTAAACAAACTCCATATATAAACTGATTTTCTCTCCTGTTTACAGACTCCTCAACCCGATGTTTGAATTTTGTTATGGAATGTTTGATTAGAGTAATTACATTCGATATGAAATGACGCTATTGTGAATAGTCGTCTGACCACTCGAAGTGGTCTGACGACTTCAAGTTAAAAGACTCTATTGTGAAACAAAATGTAAAATCATGGCATCCATTAACCTGAACGTAAACGGAAAACAGCAAACAGTTGACGTTGACCCCAACACACCTATGCTGTGGGTATTGCGCGATCACCTGAACCTGGTGGGCACCAAGTTTGGCTGTGGCATGGCGCAATGCGGTGCGTGCACCATTCTCTTCGAGGGCGCTGCGGTGCGCTCTTGTCAGTTGCCGGTTTCTTCGGCTGCGAACAAGGAAATTACCACCATCGAGGGACTGTCGGAAAACGGAGATCATCCGGTGCAACGCGCGTGGCTGGAACAAGATGTGCCACAATGCGGCTATTGCCAGGCCGGGCAGATCATGAGTGCGGTGAGTTTGCTCAACAGTAACCCCAACCCCACGGATGAAGACATTGACAATGCCATGAACGGAAACATCTGTAGGTGTGGCACCTATGTACGCATTAAGGCAGCCATCAAGACAGCCGCTGGTTCTATTAATCAATAACCTAAAAGATTACAATCATGACTATCGTAAAAACATCTGTCGGAAGAAGATCTTTTTTGAAAGCATCGGCCCTGGCCGGTGGAGGTTTGATGTTGGGATTCAACAGCCTGGTCTCGTGCACCACCAAAACGGAAGAAGAAGTTCTGGCCCTGCCGAAGGAATGGTTTGAAATAAACGGCTACCTTAAAATTGGCGACAACGGTGTGGTGACTATTATGTCGCCCAATCCGGAGATCGGGCAGAACGTGAAGACTTCCATGCCCATGTTGGTGGCCGAGGAATTAGATGCTGACTGGAAGAAAGTTATTGTTGAACAAGCTCCGCTCAACACAGAAATTTTTACGCGACAATTGGCGGGCGGCAGTCAATCCATCCGGGCGAGTTGGAAGGGATTGAGAACAGCAGGCGCTACGGCCCGGCAGATGCTTCGCGAAGCTGCGGCCGCTGCATGGAAAGTTCCGGTGAATGAAATTACAACCGAGGCTGGCATGATCTATCACAAAGCCAGCGGCAAGTCGGCTGGATATGGAGAGATGGCATCGGATGCTGCAAAGATTCCAGTACCAAAAGAAGTAGCGCTGAAGGAGGTGAAGGACTTCAAGATCATTGGCACGTCTCGTAACAACGTTGACGGCAAGAAAATTGTTACCGGTCAGCCGCTCTTCGGTTTGGATTATAAGAAGGAGGGCATGCTGATTGCCATGATCGCGCATCCGCCCGCCTTTGGTTTGAAATTAAAAAGTGTGGATGACACGCAAGCCCGCACGATGCCGGGCGTGAAAGACATCTTCACCATCAAGAGCTACCAACCCGACTACTCCAAGCATATGTTTGACGCCACTGCTTTTTCAGATTTGGTGGTTGTTGTTGGTAACACCACCTGGGAGGTGATGAATGCCCGCAAGGCGTTGAAAGTGGAGTGGGAACAGTTTAAAGACTACGAAGAAACATATACGCATTTCATGACCGGAGCGAAAATGCCGGCTAAAATTCCGGGTGGACTTGAGAACACCACCAAGCACATGCAAATTATGGCTGAGCTCTCGGCCAAGCCCGGCAAAGTGGTTCGCAAAGACGGTGATCCCGAAGCTGCGTTTAAAAAGGCAGCTAAAGTTATTGAGCGATCATACTCCGCTCCGTTCCTCGCTCACAACACCATGGAGCCGATGAACTTCTTCGCTCACGTTACAGATGACAAAGCTGAGTTGGTGGGCCCTACTCAAACGCCTGAGTTCATGGAGAAAAGTGTGGCGGCCCGTCTCGGATTGCCGCTGGAAAAAGTAGATGTGCAAATGACGCGCATGGGTGGAGGATTCGGCAGGAGATTGTACGGACACTTCATGGTGGAAGCGGCTGTCATTTCACAAAAGATGAAGGCACCTATCAAATTGATTTATACGCGTGAAGATGATATGACCAATGGTAACTATCGTCCAGCGTATCATGCCACGTATCGTGCAGCGTTGGATGCCAACAATAATCTAATCGCATTCCATGTGAAGGCGGGCGGTATTCCGGAAAGCCCGCTGTTTGCGAATCGTTTTCCTGCGGGTTCAATAGACAACTACCTCGCGGAGGAATGGTCGCAGCCGTCTAACATTAGTGTCGGTGCGTTTAGAGCACCGCGCTCAAACTTTATCGCTGGAGCTGAGCAATCCTTTTTGGACGAAGTAGCTGAAGCAATGGGGAAAGATCCGATTGATTTCCGTCTCGCCCTGTTGGATCGCGCTAAGAATAATCCGGTGGGTGAGAACAATGCCTACGAAGCCGATCGTTATGCCGGTGTTTTAAAATTGGTGAAAGAAAAATCAAAATGGGGTGAAGAGCAACCCGGAGTATTCCGTGGTGTGTCCGCCTACTTCTGTCACGACAGTTATGTGGCTCACGTGATTGACCTGGTGATGAAGGATGGTAAACCGAGTGTTCAAAAAGTTCACTGTGCGGTTGATTGTGGTATCGTGGTGAATCCCATCGCGGCTATTAATCTTGTTGAAGGTGGAAGTGTGGATGGCATCGGCCACTCGATGTACAGTGGTTTAACATTCACCGAAGGTGCGCCTGATCAAAGCAACTTCGACAAGTATCGCTTGATACGCCATAGCGAAGCGCCAAAAGCCATTGATGTGCATTTTGTGAAGAATGAAATTGATCCAACAGGTTTAGGTGAACCGCCATTCCCACCGGTGATGGGTGCGTTGGCGAATGCGTTGTATAAAGCCAACGGCAAGAGGCTATATTCTCAGCCTTTCGTTAAAGAGTTGGAGATATCGGGGTTGAGGATGTGAGGATAGAGTCATTCATTCCAACAAAGTATTTAACATGCGTCTGATGATCTCCTGGCCATCGGTGTTCTTCACGGACAAAAAAAAATCCGTTGATTTCTACTGTACGCTACTTCTGTTTTCACACTATTTAATTAAGGGCACCTCTAATAACTCGCGAATGAATACCAATAGAACGCTGATGACGCTGATTTTTATGATTTCCGCTGATTTCCTGACTTCCGCGATTTTTTAGCGAATCAAACAAAGTATGGAAAACGATAGTGTTTGCTGGGTTTTTGCTTTGAAGTTGGGTGTCCCGGCACATTGGAGAACGATATTACTCGATGAAACTCTTAAAATCTCCTTTGTCAACCTTAGTAGAATGCATGTCATAAGTGATTATAACCTTATTACCTTATCGTTATAGACAATCAAATGATCGATAGTAAGAAAATCTTTGCTTTGGGTATGGCTCTCATCAACTCCAATCATGAAACTGAAAAGGATAGAAAGAGAATAAGGTAATAAGGTAGATTTGGATTATGGATTAATGTTCTACTAAGTATCCCGACAGGGCGCGCCCTGTGTTTTGAGAATAATAACTTTGAGAAAAAATCCCCTTGCAGCAAGACCTTAACAAACAGTGG
>JAYUHI010000403.1:0-3671 GCA_043767095.1 Bacteroidota bacterium | reverse complement strand
ATCCAAAACATGCTCTCATCCAATTCTTCTTCTACAATCCTTAATTTATTGATGAAATCCGCTGGCGACTTTCCTCTGCACGCAGCCCGATAATTAGCGGCAGAAGAGGTAGCACTTGCCTTTTCACAACATAAAACTCTTCCATCCTGGGAAGTGTTCTTGTGAAAAGCACCATAGTAACGGCCCATTTCTTAAAGCGGTCTTTTAATTCCTGTTCGCTCATACTGATTTTAGATTTTCGAGTGCCGATTTCGGATTATCTGCCACTGAAAAATCAGCACTCGAAAATCGCAAATCCTCTTTAGGATAATAACATGAACCTTTATACGTATATTTTTGGGCAGCAAAAGCGCGCTGTGCTGCCAACCATATTGCCTCGGTCACTTCTTGCGGCTTAATATTCACTTCTGTAGTTGAGGCAGCATAATTGCCAAAGGCAGCATGAACGATCTCTGCAATTTTATCCATGTTCAAAGGACTCCATCTCAACTGCGATTCTATTTGTGAGAACGCTTTAGGCATATCCATAAAATCTCCTGTTATCAAAACGCTTTTGATCGTTTCTCCTTTTAGTCCGATGTAGGTGCGCAACAATCCTGCGGATGTTTTCTTCAGGCTCATACCATCCATATCCTGTTGCGGACTGTGTTGAAATAGCCATTCGTCAGTACCGTACCGATCCTGCTCTACTCTTTTAATTTTATCTTGCTCATCAGATGAAAAGGGTTCAATAGTCAGGGATACTTCAAACAATTTTTTATATGCCTCCCGGATGGAATGTTTCAACTGATTCATACGGATCATTTCGTTGGCCTCCCTTCGCACGGTGGTCATCCGTTGTGCGATGGAATATATCATTTTCTTATCTGCGAACTTCTGAACCGGAATTTTGAGCACTTTTAACATTTGTGGAATATCAAGATCAAGCAGTACACTCGAATGAAACTGAATGCCCCCTTCAGGGCTTACATGGATACCTAACCCTGCAATTTTTTTTCCATTTACCTCCAGATCATTCTTGGACCGGAAATTGGCTTTGATATTGTAATCTTCCAACGCTTTAATAATAGGCTCGGAAAACTGTTGGTACAATTCGCGAATATGATTCCACTTAAAGGTGTTGGAGTCAGCGGTAAGACAAATCCCCAATTGATTATCACCCATGATAATCGCGCCCCCTCCGGTTAGCCTTCGCCCAATATCAAAATGATTCACTTTACAGGCATCCAAATCAATTTCTGCCTGAATATCCTGAAACCGACCACACAAGGCGCAGTAATTCCGGTAGGTGTACAATTTTAGTGTGGCGGAAAACGGTTTGTGATTGCTGACGTGCGAATGCATTAAATACTCATCGCTTGCAAGTCCATACGATGCAGACACTTCACTTTCTTCAATATGTCGCCACAGTTGCTTGCTCATTTTTTTATTCTACACCACAGGAACAGGAATTTTCAAAAAACTTTGGCTCAAGCCCTTTCAACCGGGCATGTTCAATCACACCTTCGGCAGGATAGGCGATACCGTTAAGTCCGGCATCCACTGCTGCTATGTCAACTATCTTTTTATACTCACCGGAAGGACGGGCGCATCCCACTAATATTTTTGTGTCTGGCATTTGAATGCGTGATTGCTGAAAGAAGGCAGATACCTCTTCGACATCAGGCGGAATAATACCACTCATAGCTGTATTCTGAAGAGGAGTGAGGATAACGAGTATAAGCGCATGCACAGGATACTTGCTGATCATTTCCAAGGCTTTATACTCGCCTAAAAATTTTCCATAGTGCAGGCCAAGAATGATATGAGGCCTTATACTTAATCCATACTTTGTTAACACCTGCATTGAACGGTCATAATCTTCAACTGCCAAATTGAGGTGATATACTTCCTTGATGGTTTCGTTGGCACCAATAATGTCCAATGCTACGCCATCCACTCCAGCATCTTTTAATCCCTTGGCCATTTCTTCACTGACCAGACCCGTGTGCATGATGATTTTTAAACCAAGTTCATTCTTTATGCGGGTTATGTCGGTTATGTGCTTCATGAACGGCACTTGTCCGTTTTTTTGCGAACCTCCACTAATGAGTACTGCTTCTGTTCCACCTTTGGCCAGTCGCTCGCACATCGTAAACAGACCTTCGCGAGGATTGAGTGGGAGCATCGGCTCCAGGATTTTCGAATCACAATGATCGCAGGCAAGGGTACAACCACCACCGGTTATACTTATCGGTAAGAAGGCTTTTGGATTTTTCTGTTCAAAGCCTTCAATGTTATAGCTCTTTAGTCCTGGCGCATGGAAAGTAATCTCATTACCAAAATGTGATTGTCTGATGGCAAACGCTTTGGTTTGGAGTTCGGTAGTAACGTCTATGGTTGCGCTATCCATCCTTTGTCGTTAAATCTTTTCAATTCTGTTTTGAACCATTCCCTGATATTTTTTTCTCCCGTAATCATAGCATCCAGTTCGTGTGGATTCGCCAACTCTATTTCCATGAGCCAGCCATCATCGTAAGGGTGCTCGTTTATGAGGCGCGGATTGTTGCGTACTGCTTCGTTTACCTTTCGGATTTTTCCGGAAAGGGGAGCCTTAATTGGGCCAACATGTTTTTCGGCTTCCACGGTGCCTATGCTGTCATTTTTTTGGAACGATGTGCCTGGCGCTGCAAATTGAATGGCCACAAACGAGCCACTGGTTTCCTGCATTAACGGGCTCATGCCAATCACTGCGAAAACGCCCGCGTCTTCAATCCATAAATGTGTGGCGGGGTCGTAGTACAAGTTGCCGCGCACTTCATATTTATCCATTTGCTTCATTTGCGTTTAAATTAAAAGTTTCGAGTTTCGATTGCCGAGTTTCGATTGTCAAATAATCTAAAATCCCAAATCGTAAATCTAAAATTGTATTATCCCATCGCTTCGTCCATCAACTCGGCAATATCTTTTACAAGTAGTTTGCCTTCGTTACCAGTAGACTTAACGGCATCTTCAAAGCGCGACACTTCATAGGGGCAGCATACGGCCAGTACATCGGCTCCGGTTTCCACGGCTTCCTTCACCCGGTTTTCCGAAAGGCGTTCGGTCACCTGATCGGCCATGAAACCATCGAGCCACATACCACCGCCACCACCGCCACAGCAATAACTTTGTTCGCGGCAACGGCCCATTTCAATCAGCTCAAGGCCGGGAATTCCATTCAGGATTTGGCGGGGAGCTTCATACTCGCCATTATGCCTTCCCAGGTAGCACGGATCGTGGAAGGTCACTTTATACTTTAACTTTTTAGTAAAGTTTATTTTACTCATTAATGGTGCCAGGAAAGTGGTGTAGTGGACCACATTAAAATCGCCACCGTGTTTTGGATATTCCTTTTTGAAAGCATTTAGCGCGTGCGGATCAGTAACCAGCAGTTTGTTGAATTGATATTTCTTTAAGGTCTTGATGTTGTATTCAGCAAACTCTTCAAACAGGCCTACCTCACCGGCAAGGCGTTGTGAATCGCAGGTATCTTTTTCTTCAATGCCCAGAATACCGAAGTCAACTTTTAACGTGTTGAAAATTCTGGCTACGGCTGCGCTTGCTTGCTTGCCACGGATGTGATAGGCAGGATAACTCTCCACAAACCACAGTACCTCTACCGGGCGTTTAATGTCCTTCATAATAGGAAC
>JAYUHI010000402.1:0-8725 GCA_043767095.1 Bacteroidota bacterium | reverse complement strand
AGCCGATGTAAGCAATGCGGTGAATGGAGCAACCATAGCCGTCCAGCATTCCATCACCGATGTTGATGCATCGGTTAGTGTTGGTTTTGTTAACACAGGAACTGTGACAGGTACCAATTATTCGTTCATCAGTTCGCAGCAGTCAGATATTATTTTTACAACAGGCACCTCCTCCAATATTTCTTATGGAAACTTTCAGACTGCAAGCGGATTGACTACGGGTAACACGGCCAGCCTCGCAACTTTCCAGATCAGGGATGGTGGAGGTGCTCCTGATGCAGATAATCAAAGTACCGCGCTCAGTAATCTGACCCTTCAGTTTGCCAACTATGCAAATATCCGGAGAGTTGGTCTATTTGACGGTGTAACTAATATTGCTGAACTGAATGTGACGAGTGATATTGTGACATTTCCAGGGCTTATCTTAACAGCACCGGATGGTTCATCAAAATCGTTCTCCGTAAGGGCCACATTTAATGCCGTTGTAACTGATAATCAAAATATCCAGGTAAGCGTCTTTGGGGCAACCGCAGCAAACACCGGCTCCGGCTTTGCTTCTACCGATGCAGGAGGGGCTGCAACAAGTGGCACTGTTAACAAAATAGTGGTTACAGCCGATCGCTTATATTTTGAATCTCCACCGGCAAATGTGTTAGTCAATCAAAATTTTGGACTTACCGTAAGTTCGGTGGATGCGAACAGTAATAAAGATGTGGATTATGCCGGAGGTGTCACTTTAAGCAAAGTTTCGGGGACTGGAATATTATCTTCAACCGATGCAGGCGGGTTATTTAGAAGTTTGATTTCTGGTGCAGTTTCCTGGACACAGCTGCAAATTTCAGTTGCTGGAAATTATACGATCCGGGCTACGCTCGGTGGCTTGACTAGTGCAGATTTGAATCTTTCTGCATCGCCATCGGCTGGCGAGCCATCTACCCAGGTCAGCTCCATAAGTTTCAGTTCCATTTCATTGACTGCAGTTACTGTTAATTTTACGATCGGGAATGGAGACTCCAGGATTTTGGTTGCTAGAGCAGGTTCTGCTGTCAATGAACATCCCGCTGACGGTACGTCTTATTTTGCTAACACTGTCTTTGGAAGCGGAACACAGATAGGATCGGGCAATTACGTTGTTGGTTCCGGGTTTGGGCCTATCACCGTTACGGGATTATCTTCAGGCACCACTTATTTCTTTCGGGCATACGAGTTCAAGGGAACAGCAGGCACTGAAGATTATAATGTAAGTACTGCAACTGGAAACCCTTCATCAATATCAACGCTGGCAATACCCACGATTAGTTCCTTTGATCCTACCAGCGGTGGAATTGGAACCCCAGTCATAATTACTGGCACTAATTTCGATCCTACTCCTGCAAACAATACTGTCAAGTTTAATGGAACAAATGCAACTGTAACGGCAAGTATTACGACAAGTATTACCACATCCGTTCCAACGGGGGCAACGACAGGCGTTATTACAGTTACCGTTAACGGTCAAACAGGAACGAGTTCGACAAACTTTACTGTAATACCCGACACCACACCTCCTGTGTTTGGAACAAACAGCACAGATGCTTCAGTAGCTCCAGGCGCTGCACTTCCCATCACCGCTGATTTTCTGGATGCTGAGAGTGGTGTGGATGAGGCTTGGGTTCAGTACCGCTCCGTGAGCGCCACCGGCAATACATACACAGATGGATCTTTAACCCATGGAACTGGTAATTCATGGACAGGCTCAATTTCTGCCTCGGCCATTGGCGAGCTTGGGGTGGAGTATAAATTCAAGATCAAAAATGGAGCTTCACTCGAGGCCACATCCACATTATATAAGGTGTCGATAAGTCATTCAAGCGGGATCCCCGTAACTATCAATACCACATTCAGTAAATCGCAAAGGAATTACCGGATCATTGCCATTCCATTGGTGCTTACTCCCAATACAGTGGATGCGATCTTCAGTGAAAAACTGGGTGGCTATGATGAGGAAGTTTGGCGGATGTACCGGTACGAGAATGGAAATATGAATAAGTTATCGGCATCGTCAAGTATAGGGCCTGGCAAAGGTTATTGGTTTCTTTCCACCACGCAGCCTACAAGCAGTATTACGGCAACAGGCACAACGGTGACGGCCAGTTTTGATCAGCCATTTGAAATTACCCTTAATCCTGGTTGGAACCAGATCGGCAATCCATACTATTTCGATATTTCATGGGAGGATGTGCGAGATGCAAACTCATCTTTAGCTGGTAATCTAAGCGCAACGGCACGGTCATACAACGGATCGGTGATCGAGATTGATGAGATCAAAAAGTTTGAGGGGGCTTATGTTTCATACACCGGAACGTCCCAGGCCCAACTTAAAATTCCGGTAACTAAAAATCCGGCTATTAATGGTGGACGAATCAGGTCTAATGAAATAAAAAATCCATTGCATGATGAGTATTGGGAAGTTAAGTTCAATTTATCCAATGGGCAGCAACATTATGAATTGGGCGGAGTGGGCATGCACCCACAGGCAAATGAAAGTGTGGATGCTTACGATGATTTTAATATTCCTCGCTTTTTTGAATATCTGGAAGTGAAGCACCCCAAACAATTCTACGACATGAGTTACACCAAGGACATCGTAACAACTCAGGAGAATTATGTTTGGAATTTCACCACCGAAACAAACCAGCCTGGTGAGACTATAACGCTGGATTGGGATAACTCATATTTTGGCAACGGGCCTGAACAATTGTGGTTAATGGATGCTGAAACGGGGATGGCCTGGGACATGCGAAAAGTAGATAAGGTAAACGTGAAATACGCTCCAGTTCGAAGATGGCGGGTGGCCTTTGGGAACGAATTGTTTGTGCAGGAGGCTACCCTTCCGGATAACAGCGGTTTAATATCAACGTATCCCAATCCCTTTAGCAGCGAAATTTCCATTGAAGTGGCAATTGCAGAATCTTCACCTGCAAAACTGGAAATTCTTGATGTCAACGGAAAGAATGTATTGACCTTGATCAACCAGCCAATGAATAGAGGGAGGTACGTAACCAAATGGATTGGAAATAATAATGGATCGGAAGAGGCCGCATCAGGGATTTATATCGTGCGGTTTCAATCGGGGACGGTTGTTCAGTATAGACGGATAATTAAAAATTAAAATTCAACGCTATGAAAAAGATTGCATTGATTTGGATTGTACTCGTGACAATTGTTTGGGTGGCAAATGCACAGGAGGCGAAAGCTCGAACTGAGAAGATTCATGTGACCGTTGTGGAAAACAAAGACCATGATGCAGCCACTTTAGCGGACTGGGGCATTACAAAAATCCCAAAGTACCGTGCCTTGATTATCGGGGTTTCAGAATATCAGCATGCCAGTGCGGGACTGAAAAACTTAGCGGAACCTGTCAATGATGCTCAAAAAATGTATGATGTACTGACTTCACGTTACACATTCGATCCTAAGGATATAATTTTTTTAAAGAACCCCACCCGGGGCCAGATTGTGGATAGTCTGGAGCTGTTGGCTCATAAAACAAAACCGGATGAAAACCTGTTAGTTTTTTATGCAGGTCACGGCATATTTGATGAGAAGCTGGACATTGGTTACTGGATACCATCGGATGGTGTAGAAGGAAGAAAGTCAACTTTTTTGGCTAATTCAGAATTGAGAAATTACCTGAAGGGCATCACATCCAAGCATACTTTATTAATTTCCGATGCCTGTTTTGGGGGAAGCATATTCGCTTCGGGGAGAGGTTCGTATGAGGCAAATGAAATTGTGAAATTTTTTGACCTGTACAAAGTAAAAAGCAGGAAGGCGCTCACCAGTGGAAATTTCCAAGTGGTTCCCGACAAAAGTGTTTTTATGGAGTATCTGATAAAAGTACTGGCCGAGAATGTGAAACCGTATATCGCGGCAACATTACTCTATGCCAAGATTTACGAACCCATCCAGAACAACTCCACAATTTTGCCACAATATGGAGCAATCCAGGATGCGGGTGATGAGGGCGGAGGAGGATCGTTTATTTTTATTCGAAAGATAAATTAACTGTGGGGCTGCTAATACTTAATAATTTCGGTTGTAACATTTGGCTAATCGTTGCAAGTAAATTTCTTTTATCTCAGCATTGGTCTTTTCCGGAAACCTCTTGACTAAGCCAGTCATAAAAAGTTCTTTGGTCATGCGCGATAACTCCAGCGCTTTCATTAGCTTTTGCTCTGCACTCATATTTTTGAGGACTGCCAAATATTGGGCGTGATCAGGAGCCGGTTTAATGTTCATGGCGTAACTTACCAATTAACCACTCCAATTTTCTATTTTTGCCATCATTTTTCAATGGCAGAGAACACCTACAAATCCAATTCTTTCAAAAAGCCCGAGAAGGAGAAAAAAGGCAAGGGCAAATCCAAATCAAAATTCAGCCTTGAGTTTTTTAAAGATCCCCGCTTTCACCTGGCATTTGGGTTTCTGTTGCTGATGGTTTCCATTTATTTGTTTGCGGCCTTTGTTTCTTACCTATTCACTGGCAAAGCCGACCAAAGTGTGGTAGAGGCACTGGGCAGTTCAGAAATCGTGGCCTCTGGCAAGGAGGCAGAAAACTGGCTTGGCTTGGGAGGGGCAATCGCTGCGCACTATTCTATTTTCAGGTGGATGGGCATTTCAGCTTTTTTTGTTCCACCCATTTTGTTTTTGATTGGCTTCCGGATGGTTTTTAAAAGAGTGTTGGTTCCGATTTTCCCTGCTTTTGTTCTCTCCCTTTTTTCCGGCTTGTGGCTAAGCCTGTTGCTGGGCTACATTACGCACAGCATTTCCGGTTCAAATGAAATTAGTTTCCTGGCTGGCGGACTCGGCTATGAACTGGCCTACATTGCTGATGGCTTGCTTGGCTGGGGAACATTTTTGTTGCTCGTTCTCTCGCTCATCATTTTCATTATTTACTTCTTCAATGTTACCGTCATCAGCCTTTTTGCCATAAAAGATCCCAAACCGATGGGCAATGCCGCTATTCTTCCCAATGAGGAAGAATCACCATCGCCTTACACAGACGAGCGCGACAACTGGCCTGAGAAAAAAGAACCCGAGTTGGAACCCGAACCCGAACTTGAGTTAATACTGAAACCGGAAAGTAAACCCGTTAAGACTTCAGCAGATATCCCGTTAGTGGTTACAGACACTAAACCCGAACCCACCGCAATCAAGGAACCTGAATTCACCATTGAAGAACCTAAGACTGATAATGACGCACTCGCTGAGCAACTCGTGGCCGATCATGGTTTCTATGACCCTACGTTGGATTTAGGTTCATATAAATTTCCGCCATTAGAATTATTAAATGAATATGATACAGGCAAAGTTCAGGTTACGCAGGAGGAACTCAATCAGAACAAAGACAAGATCATTTCCACGCTCATCAATTTCAAGATTGGTATTCAGAGCATCAAAGCCACCATCGGGCCAACCGTAACGCTGTATGAAATTGTGCCCGATGCGGGGATAAAAATTTCCCGGATTAAAAATCTGGAAGATGATATTGCGCTGAGCTTAGCGGCTTTGGGCATTCGTATCATCGCACCCATCCCCGGCAAGGGAACCATTGGTATTGAAGTGCCGAATAAAAACCGCGAGATGGTGAGCATCCGCTCAGTGCTAAGCACAGAAAAATTTCAGAAGTCTGATAAGGAATTGCCTGTGGCATTGGGCAAAACAATTTCCAATGAAGTGCTGGTCATCGATTTGGCGAAGATGCCGCACTTGCTGGTGGCCGGGGCAACCGGTCAGGGTAAATCGGTTGGGCTGAATGTTATTCTTACCTCCCTGCTTTACAAAAAACATCCATCCCAACTTAAGTTTGTTTTGGTTGACCCGAAGAAAGTGGAGATGTCGTTGTTCAATAAAATTGAGAGGCACTACCTGGCCAAACTTCCGAACAGCGAAGAAGCGATCATTACCGATACCCGGAAAGTAGTTCACACCCTCAACTCACTTTGCATTGAGATGGAGAACCGCTATGAAATTTTGAAAGAAGCAGGGGCGAAGAACCTAAAAGAATACAATGTGAAATTTGTGGCGAGGAAGTTGAACCCGAAAGATGGACACAGGTTTCTCCCGTACATTATTTTAGTGATTGATGAATTAGCCGACCTCATGATGTCGGCAGGCAAGGAAGTGGAGACCCCCATTGCCCGATTAGCGCAACTGGCACGCGCCATCGGAATTCATTTGGTGGTGGCAACGCAGCGTCCATCGGTGAACGTGATCACGGGAGTAATCAAAGCAAACTTCCCGGCACGCCTTTCATTCCGGGTTACCTCGAAAGTTGATTCAAGAACTATTCTTGACACGGGCGGGGCCGATCAATTAATTGGCATGGGTGATATGTTACTCTCCGGTGGGTCTGATATAATCCGGTTGCAATGCCCGTTTGTTGATACTCCTGAAGTAGAAAGGGTTTGCGAATTCATTGGCTCGCAGCGGGGCTACGCCTCTGCCTACATGCTTCCCGAATTTGAGGACGAAGAGACTGGAGCAAATACTGTTGATCTTTCCGACCGCGATAATTTGTTTGAAGAGGCCGCCCGTCTTATTGTGGCCCATCAGCAGGGGAGCACATCTCTTATCCAGCGAAAGCTGAAGTTGGGGTATAACCGGGCAGGAAGATTGATTGATCAGCTTGAAGCCGCTGGCATTGTGGGGCCTTTTGAAGGATCGAAAGCGCGTGAGGTGCTCATTCAGGATGAAGTAGGTTTGGAACAATTATTGAATGATTTGAACGAGAAGCACCAATAATTACATTTGCGGGCTCCTTTCCGAATACGAAAAAATGAAATCAATGAAAAAACTGTTTTTAGGCGCTCTGCTTGTTGTGTTTGGCCTTGCAGCCCACTCGCAGTATGACCCTAAAGCCCTCGAAATTCTGGATGCCATGAGCAAGAAGTATAAAACTTTTACATCATTTGAGGCCAACTTATCCTGTAACCTGATTAACGAAGTGGAGAAGGTGAACGATGAGTTTAAAGGAAAAATCGTGGTGAAAGGAGACAAGTTCAAGCTCACGCTCCCCGAGCAGGAAGTGATCAACAATGGCACCACCACCTGGACTTACCTGCCCGAAGCTAAAGAAGTGAATATTGATAATTTCGATCCGAATTCGGATGACATCAATCCGGCCAAGATTTACGAGATCTATAAAAAGAATTTCAAGTACTTATATATGAATGATGAAATGGATGGCGGAGAAATGTGCGAGGTGGTGGACTTGGTTCCTGAAAAAAAAGATGCCCAGTTCTTTAAAATCAAAATGAAGATTACGAAGAAAGACAAAAACATCAAGAGTTGGACCATGTTCGATAAATCGGGAAATAGATTTAAGTATGCCATAACCAAGTTCGTTCCCAATGTCAAAGTTGATGATACGCTGTTCTCGTGGGATTCCAAAAAGTATCCGGGCGTGGAGGAGATTGATTTGAGGAACTGATGCCCCCTGTCCCCCAAAGGGGGAATGGTAATTGATGGTTGGTAATAGTTAAACCTTGTTTTAACTAAGAACTTTGAGAATTGTTGAATGCCAAATAGAAAAATATTTTTGAAAAGCCCCGAAACCATTTGGGGCTTTTTATTTTTACACTATGACCAACTGCTTATTGCCAACTTGCCAACTGAATACTGGGCATCTCTAAAAACCTTGCTTTTCATTACCTCATCCTTTATCCTTCTCCAAATGGAGAAGGTTAAGCGGAGTTTTTAGAGATGCCCTACTTTTAATTTCACCCATGACCCGCTCTGAACTCTTTGAACAAATCAAGAAAAAGCAATCCTATCTATGTATCGGCCTGGATACGGATATAGAAAAAATTCCCAAGCATTTGTTGAAGCACCCCGATCCGGTTTTTGAATTCAACAGGCAGATCATTGACGCTACTCATGAATATTGCGTGGCATACAAACCTAATGTTGCTTTCTATGAAACTCTGGGACCGAAAGGGTGGGAGAGCCTTCAAAAAACCGAAGCCTATATCCCCGAAAATATTTTCTCCATTGCCGATGCCAAGCGGGGCGATATTGGCAACACCTCCGAGCTTTATGCCCGTGCTTTTTTTAAGCAAATGGATTTTGATGCGATTACAGTGGCCCCTTACATGGGCAAAGATTCAGTCTTGCCATTTTTAAATTTTGAAAACAAATGGGTGATTTTGCTTGCCCACACCAGCAATGAGGGCAGCCAGGATTTTCAATTGTTTGGTTCAGGCGATAAGAAATTGTATGAGGAAGTGATCACTAAATCGCAACAATGGGGCTCACCGGATAATTTGATGTATGTAGTAGGCGCCACCCGCGCTGATAAAATTGGTGAGATCAGAAAACTCGCGCCCGATCATTTTTTCCTTGTGCCTGGGCTTGGAGCGCAAGGAGGTGATTTGAGGGAGGTCTCCAGGAATGGAATGAACAGCCAATGCGGCTTGCTGGTGAATTCGTCAAGGGCAATTATTTACGCGTCATCGGGTGAGGACTTTGCCGAGTCTGCAAGAATGGAAGCCAGAAAAATAAAGGAAGAGATGACAATGTTACTGGAGCAGATTATTTAAAAAGGCCATTATCTTTGACATGGGAGGTTAATGGGTGTTGCTTTTCACTTACCGACTGCTCCCGATGCTTCGGGAACGCTTACTTTTCAATCAATGAACGAATCCTTCCTCCATTACATCTGGCAACACCAATATTTTGGCCG
>JAYUHI010000401.1:0-3680 GCA_043767095.1 Bacteroidota bacterium | reverse complement strand
CTTCTCTGCAATGGCCCGAACTCCCAACGGTTTCAATGAGCAAGGCTGGGTCACCCAACTTCAAAGAAAAAACCCATCCATCACTATTGAAATCCCAGTTTTTTCCGAAACTCGAAAAAACCGAGGAACTCAGGAAAGTTCTAAAAGACAATCCTTATTTGATCATCCTCAACATTTTCCCAAATTTCTGTGTCGCTCAATCGAATGCCTAAGTCTGCCACGAATTCGAAATCAATTAAGACAAGCCAGCACATCATCCCGTTCGAGGAAAGGGTATGCTTTCAATAGATTCTCGATTGTTTCCCCAGCAGCCAAAAAATCCAAAACAGTTTTCACGGTAATACGCATTCCTCGTATTATAGGCTTCCCGTTGCAAATTTCAGGGTTTATTGTGATCCGATCCTGTAACTTTTCCATCTCACGAAGTTAAGAATAACTGTCTAATCCACCCACGGCACCAAAGCCGACCGGTAGTAATCTATTTCCAAAGCCTTAAACCGTTTGGCCTGATTGCCCAGCCTGATTTTGTACTCATTCCAATTTCTGTCCTCTGTTGGTGTCCACCCGATTTCGGCAACTCCGGGAATCCGTGGGAACGAAAGATACTCAACGTCTTCAAAATTTTTAATGGTCTCTCCCCACAACGGGGCTTCAACTCCCAAAATCAATTCCCTGGGCACCCCTGGAATTTTAGTTTCCGGTTTCCATTTGTACGATGAATCCACCTCAATATAAGCAGCCCAATGATAACCAATGCGCGAGGCTTTATCATACTTCATATCCAGATAAACATTGGTGGAAGGTGACAACAATACTTTTGCTCCTTTGGAAGCTGCCAGTTCAGCCATTTCCTTAGAATGCCAATGCTGGGCTACAGATTTTGTATTGATATCGCCTTGCGCAATTTCTTCCCAGCCAATCATTATTTTTCCGTTGGCTTCAACTATTTCCTGAAACCGGTTTATAAAAGTAATATAATCGGGTTTTTTGGTAACGTGCGCCTCATCGCCTCCAATGTGCAAGTATGGGCCAGGTGTTATTTCTGCCAACTCCCGAATCACATCTTCAACGAATTTAAAAGTAGCCGGCTTGTTAAGACTGAGTGTGCTGAATCCTACTTCCGTTCCACTATACAGTTGAGTTGGTTTGTCTTTGCCCAGGTCGCCCTGTGTAGATACAATTTCAATCCTGCCTTCTTTGGGCACCACAATCCCTCCGTTAAGCTCGCCATAAGAGGCCAATGCCGCGTTGGTGTGACCGGGCATATCAATTTCAGGAACGATGATCATGTAGCGGGCCTTCGCATAGTCAACAATTTCTTTGTATTGCTCTTGAGTATAGTAACCACCTGTTCCCCCACCCACCTGAGTGCTCCCCCCAACCTGTGCAAGCCTTGGCCAGGATTTAATTTCGATGCGCCATCCCTGGTCATTGGTTAATCCGAGATGCAACACGTTCATTTTATATAACGAAATCAAATCGATGTAGCGCTTAACCTCTTCCACACTTAAAAAATGTCGCGCCACATCGAGCATCGATCCGCGCCAGGAATATATGGGTGTATCGCGAATAGTGCCTGTGGCTATTTCCCAGGGACCTTCCTGTGGCGATGTGAGTTCAATTTTTTCTGGTAGCAATTGGCGCATAGTCTGAATGCCCATGAACAATCCTGCCGGTTTATTGGCCGAAAGTTTTATGTACTCTTCAGTGATGGTTAGCTCATAACCTTCATCTCCCAAAGTGGCATCGGCCCCCGCAGTGGTAAGAAAAATTGAACGTTTAGCTGGCTCGCCTGTGGATGTTCTTACCGGTAAATCAAAACCTGTGGATGGTTTTAGTTTTCCGGAAAGAAAGGATGCGATTGGCAACACTTCTTCATGCCCCTCATAATTGATTACCGTTTCTTTTGTGATATAAAAAGTTTTCCCTTCTAAGGTGGCCGATGAAGGCTTGGGAATTAAGTTATTGAAGAGTACTACCGCCTCTGGTGAAGCTGGCTTTGACGTATTGCACGATTGAAATAAAGCAATTAAAAGGATGGCGGCTAGTAACTGTTGACAAGATGTGAGGCGGAAGGAGTAAAGCATCGATTACTTTGATTATGATTGAAAATAATTCGGGCGGCCCAAATTTGGTTATTTTTTAACAGGTTACTGCTTTCCTTTTTTAACTTTCCGGGAAATGACAAGTGTAACCCCCCAAATTACCGCTCACCAGTTAAATGCACTGCAAACTAAAAATAACCGACATCAGAATTGAACATCCTTTTTATCTTAGCTCCAAATCTATCCCCATGAAAAAACAATTGATCACCTTTTTAAGTCTGGCCTTCCTTTTTGCTGTGACCATGTCATGCAACAAACCAGCACAACAAGAAACCACAGCCCCGTCTTTAAATACTCTGTCCGAAGATGAAAAAGCAAATGGGTGGGAATTACTTTTCGATGGTCAAACCCTGAATGGATGGAAGCGCTATGGCGCTGATACGATTGGCCCGTTGTGGGTGGTGCAAGATGGGGTGATCCTTTGCAACGGTGAAGGCTTAGGCGAAGGAACGGCCGGAATGGGTGGCTCTTTAATGACGATCCGGCAATTCGGGAATTTTGAATTGAGCGTAGAGTGGAAACTTACCCCAGGCGGCAATAGCGGTATTATTTATCATGTGGTTGAAAAACCAGAATACAGCCATGATTATGATACTGGCCCAGAATTCCAGGTAATGGATGATGTTGGATGGAAAGGCGATTCGTTGCAAGATGCCCAGAAAGTTGGAAGCAATTACGATATGTATGCTGCCCCTGCCACTAAAAAAGTAAATCCGGTTGGGGAGTGGAACGTGGCCCGTATAATATACAATAACGGTCACGTTGAGCATTGGCTCAATGGAGAGAAAACAGTGGAGTTTGAAGAAGGCAGCGCGGACTACCAGGAGCGATACAATAAAAGTAAATGGACCAAATATCCCGGATGGAATATATCCAAAACCGGATCCATTTCCCTGCAAGACCACGGGGCCAATGTTTATTTCAGGAACATAAAAATTAAAGTTTTATAACCATTCATTCCAGGTGCTGGAATGGTTGCCGTTGAAGAGGTTACACGGTGGTGCCTTCAAATGCCGGACGTAGTTCAGCAACCTCATTTTCACAAGGCTTCGTTTCGGGTGAAGAAAAAAATATTTGCCACCCTTGATGTCAATAATAAAAAATTGGTTGTGAAGTTGTCGGCTATTGACCAGTCCGTTTTTTGTGGTTACAATTCCAACATCGTATATCCGGTCTCTGGCGCCTGGGGCAAACAAGGATGGACTTTCATTGAATTACCCAAAGTCAGAAAGTCGATTTGCAGGGATGCCATCGAAACAGCATACCATAGTGTTTTAGAATCCGGGAAGAAGAAATCTTAAGAGAGGAACTATCAGTTGTCGATCATATCAGAAACTTTGAATTTCTGAATGATGAAATAGAGAAAGTTAAAAGAGAGTGGCTCTTCGTCCGGTTTATTTTTGTGGGGTGCCTCTCCTTTAGCACGGGGGATGGAAACGGGTTTCAGAACAACACTATCGCGAAGGATTTCACGGTCTTTATTTGTATTCAGGTGCCCGTCCGGGTGTTGATTCATTTCATCAATCGACCGGTCGCTCTCTGCATTGGGGTAATCTTGCTTTTCCTGTGCCAGGG
>JAYUHI010000400.1:0-3691 GCA_043767095.1 Bacteroidota bacterium | reverse complement strand
AAAGTAGTGCTAAAAGATTTTGAAGTGCCCAATATATTCCTGCTCACAAACTAAATCTCACCCCCTTTGTCATGTTAGAAAATTTGGAGTTGACTTACCAACCCTGACAGGGTTTTCAGAACCCTGTCAGGGTTAAGGCTTGTAACTTGACAAAGTAGGGCTAAAAAGATTTTGAAGTGCCCAATACATTCTTGTTCACAAACTCATTTCTGAATTTTCCATCAGGATCATATTGATTGAGCAACTTCCGGAAGTCAGATAATTTTTCGTAGTGCGTTTGCAATGTTTCGGGGGCGATCGTAAATAATTTTCCCCAGTGAGGTCTAACATTGAACGGTGCCAGCTTCTCTTCAATTTTTGGAAGCAGGGCATTTATGCCTTCAACATCCTGCTTCAACGTGAAATGAATGGCCACACTGGGTTGATGATAGCATGGGCTTAACCATAAATCATCGGCATCAATGGTGCGAATTTCTGTGATCATGAGAAATGGTTTTATCTCATCGCGAAGGGTAGCCACCGCTTTGATCGCTTCAACCCCTTGCCTTCTCGGAACAAAATACTCCGCCTGTAATTCTTCGCCACTGCTGGGGGTGAAGCCCATTTTGAAGTGGGGCAGCCGTTCATACCACGGGCCTGGCACGCCCATCTGTTCCGTACAATTCTCAGCAGAGATTTCAATAATGGGATGAACATTTCTGTTAGCCAGGGTAGCTCCGAAAAATTCCGGCTCTGCCTTTATTGTTTCCCCTTCCTTCACCACTCGCTTAATCCAAATTTGGTTGATGGTTTCTGTCTGCCAGTCGGTGAATAAACTAACGCTGTACCCGCTGCCCATAATCTCATCGAAATTTTTCTCAAGTTGACTCATCGGCAAATTCAGATACACATCCTGGCGAACTTGAAAAGCAGGCACCAAAACGAGCGTAACTTTTGTAACGACACCTAATGCGCCAAGGCCAACCACCGCACCAAAAAAAATTTCCGGATCTTTTTCGCGAGATAAGGAAACGATTTCACCTTTTGCATTCACCAATTCTAATGCTGAGACTGCGGTGGCCAGATTTCCGTTTGTAACGCCTGAGCCATGTGTGGCCGTTGCACACGCACCGGCAACAGAAATATGAGGCAATGAAGCCATGTTATGAATGGCAAAACCTGCTTCATGAATCTGTTTACAAAATTCTCCGTATCGAATTCCTGCTCCTACTGTTACTGATTTCGCATTCGCGTCAATGCCAATCACCTTGTTTAGATTTCGGGTGGAGATCAGGTTATCCGGGGAGTCAGCAATGCGGTTAAAACAATGCCGGGTGCCGAGCGCTCGCACTTTATCGAAACGGAATACCAACTCTTGTACTTCCTCAACAGTTTTTGGTTCAAACACATTGGTAGTGCCGTAGGTTAAATTGCCTGCCCAGTTCTTGAGAGCCTGTTGTTTTTTATCAGGCACGCAGGAAAGGATGGGAGAGAAGGCAGCAGTAGTTGCCAGGGTTGTTGAAAGTTTCAGGAAGGTGCGCTTTTTCATAAAGTCTTCAATTTATAAATTTAGTTCTAAACCGATTTTTTGTGAGACTCTGACTCCTTCTTTGTGGGTTCCGAATTTTGAACCACAATAGAAACATAGACACATAGGTTTCACACCTGCCTGCCGAACAGGCACGGTAGAATTGGCACTTTAACTATGTGTGGATTTCTATGTTTCTATGTAACTATGTGGTTCAAAATTTCCTTTCATAAAATTCCTGGTAGAACCATAAATTATGATTAAGGCAAGGTAAAATTAAATCTCATCACCATATTAGTTGTCTTTACAATTCAATAACATGAAATTGCTGTTCATCGCTTTGCCTCAATGAAAAAGTATTATTCCCTTGTCCGGGCGCTTCATTTGTATTTTGGATTGTTCATCAGCCCCTTCATCCTGATTTTCAGCGTAAGCGTTCTCGTGCTTAATCATCCGGAATTTTTCAACAAGCTTCGCCAAAGAAAAGAATTAGAGCCAGTTCAAGTCCATCTCGAAAATTTTCAAGTGAAGAATTCCGACTCGCTCACCGCTAAATCCATTATACAGGCCATTAACGTTTCCGGAGAAATTGATTGGATATCAAGGACAGACAGCACAATTTCTTTTCCGGTCAATAATCCGGGATTAGCCCGAAGGATTGAATTCAATATCAAAACTGGCAACCTTCTGATTACTCAATATGATGAAGGGAGTTTTAGGGGTACAAACTACTTGCATACTATGCCGGGCCCACACAACGCAAGATTGAGGGGCAACTCATATTTTATGAAAGCCTGGCGCATAGCCACCGACACCGTTGTGTATATCGTTCTATTTCTTTCGGCCACCGGTGTTTTCTTATGGTACTTTTTGCAACCCGAAAGAAAACTCGGCATCGGTTCATTGGCCATTGGTTTTGTTTGTTTTATCACGCTCCTGATGTTGCTATTATAAATGAAACCGTCCGAAGCCATATCCCATTGGAACAAAAAAATCCACATTCACCTGGGCTTATTCCTCCTGTTTTTCATTTGGCTATTCTCGCTGTCGGGTCTGCTGTTAAACCACGGCAATTGGAAGTTCTCCGGTTTTTGGGAAGAGAGACAGGAGCAGATTCATGAATTTACTTTACCATCGGGCATTCTCAATCAATCAGACCCCGAAAGAAAAGTAATGGCTTACTTAAACATTGCCGGTGAAATGCAAAGGCAACGACTCACATCAGAAGTTTTGGAATTCCGCGTTCAATCACCGGGGATAGTTCGAGAAGTGAAACTTCAACTCGCCAATGGAACCGGAACGCAAAAAGTAATGCGCTATAACATGTGGGGTAAATGGCGAGGGCTCCACACATTCAATGGAACAAAAAAAGATGATGTATTGCAAGACTCCAGTTGGTGGATTACACAAATCTGGAGGATTACCATGGACGGAGTTGCCATTGGTTTGATTTTGATTTGCTTCAGCAGTTGGATCATGTGGTTTAAGGTAAGAAAGGAATATCGTTTCGGCTACTTCGCAATAGTTGCAGCATTCATAATCGCGAGCTACTTTTTGTGGTGGAGTTAACGATGTGATAAATACTTATTGTCACCCAAAATACCTCTGCATCAAACCCACGAACATCCTGATATCTATCGGGGCTCCAACTCCTTTTCACTTGAGAAGAGGGGAAAACTAATCTTCATTTCGCCATCCCCTTTTTTCATGAAGTAAATGAAGCGTTTCCTTTGCAATTGATTTTATTTGATTGATCAACAAACTCTTTTGAGGGTTTGAATTCTTCGTAGCGGGCGGAGTTCAAAGTTGCAGCAGATTGAAAAGCAAAAGACAACAAGGATTCTGTTCTATTCTGTGATGGTAATTTTTCAGGAAACTCTTTGTAGTGCATTGAGGAATTAAAAGGCAGGAGATTAAAATCTTCTAAGAATTTTTCATTCAATTCTTCTGCATTGCTTTCCAATTGGGCTATCTTCCAGCGAAGGTTCGAATCCTCACAGGAAGTTTTAAGTTCATGCAGCAGCCAGTAAAGGTTGGCTAATTCCTGGGCGGTTGATTGTTTATTTAGTACAGGAACTAGCCTTTTTATTTAAGGGCACCTCTAAAAACTAATAATGGAACGCAGATGACGCAGATGATTATGATAAATTATGATTTTATCAGCGATAATCTGCCCAATCAGTG
>JAYUHI010000399.1:0-3692 GCA_043767095.1 Bacteroidota bacterium | reverse complement strand
ACCTGGTTTTTGGTCAGCGCAATTCAGCCCAGACAGTAAATACATTTTCGCTGCCTTAAACGTAATTGTCAAATTATGGAATGCCAGCTCCCTAGAGTTGTTGCAAGATATTGAGATAATGGGAGACGTTTCTGACATCAATACCTCCTGGCCGAGAATACTGACTATTAAAAATTCTGGACTTTTTTTATACGACCTTAAAACCGGCAAAGAAATTATCTCTTGGGTTGGGGTAGGTTCAAAAGATTGGGTCATCACCCACCCCTCCGGCCTCTTTGATGCTTCACCTGGAGCCATGGACAAACTCTATTTTGTTCAAGGCTTAGACATTATAGATTTCAACCAACTCAAGGAACGCTACTACGAGCCAGGCCTCTGGAAAAAAGTAATGGCGGGTGAACAATTAAGAAATGTGGTAGGCATGAAATCCATTGAACTCCCTCCTGATATACAAGTGGGGCAAGTAGATGGCGAGGGTTATCTCAACATAAACCTAACCAACCGCGGTGGTGGCATTGGAGAAGTGAATTTATTTGTGAACGGCAAAGAAGTAATCAAAGATGCACGAGATGCCAATATAAAACCCGATGCACCAAATGCATCCATAAAAGTTTTTGTTGGTAAACACAAGAGCATCGTAAAAGGCCAGGAGAACCTCATTGCAGTGAAGGCCTGGAACAAAGACCATTGGGTGCAAAGCCGTGGGCAGGTGGTGACGTATCAATCCAAAGAAATTGAGAACTACAAACCAGCCATTCACATTTTAAGTTGTGGTGTGTCAGATTACACAGGCAATGAAATTGATTTAAAGTATGCCGCCAAAGACGCCAACGATGTGAGTGTTGCCCTTCAGCTTGGCGCGAAGAAATTATTTGGGGCAGAGCGGAGTTATGTTTACAACCTCACTACATCTCAACCGAAAGAATTCTATCCCACCAAAACCAACATCCTCAAAGCGTTCGAGAAAATCTCTTCAACCGCCCACCCTCTCGATATTTTCGTGATGTATGTTTCCGGTCACGGCATCAACTATGGCGGCCAGGATGGTGACTGGCATTATCTCACGCAAGAAGCCTACACCGGAAGTGGGGCGGCTTATAACGATCCGGCAATACGTGCACAAACTACTATCTCCAGCAATGAGTTGGTTGAGTTATTCAAGAAAGTACCCGCACTCAAACAAGTGCTCATGCTCGATGCCTGCGCCTCCGGCAAAGTGGTGGACAACCTGATGGCTCAAAAAGATATTGAGTCAAGCACACTACGCGCCCTTGACAGAATGAGAGACAGAACGGGCATGCATATTATCACTGGTTGTACCGCGGACGCGGTAAGCTATGAAGCCAGCAAATACGGGCAAGGGGTTCTCACCTACTCTTTATTAGAAGGAATCCGTGGGGCTGCTTTGCGCGAAGACCAGTATGTGGATGTGAACAAACTTTTTCAATACGCACAAGACCGTGTGCCTCAACTAGCCGAAGGCATTGGTGGCATTCAATCGCCACAGGTGTTTAGCCCGCAGGGGAGCCAGAGTTTTGATATTGGGTTGTTGAGCGATGTGGAGAAGAAAGAAATCCCGATTGCGAAGATCAGGCCGGTGTTTGTCCGATCAAATTTTCAGGACGAGAATGAATTAGAAGATGTTCTTGGTCTTGGAAAATTGATCAATGAATCTTTGAATGAAGTTTCGAGCAAGGGCATTGACTCTCAAATCATTTTTGTTGATGTAGCTGATTATCCCGAAGGGTGCAAGTTGATTGGTCGCTACAAAAAAGAAAACGGTAAGATCATTTTGAAACTCCGCAGAAAATGTGGTGGTGAAGACAAGACTTATGATTTGAAAGCGGATAATGTAGAAGGGTTGAAGGTGGAGATATTGAAGGTATTGTAGTTGGACCCTATACCTAAACAAGCAGTTCCAAAAAGTCCTTCGTCCGGTCAATTAAAAACAAAGGAATATTGATTAATCCATCTCTGAATTCCAGGTTTTTCAGCGAGTAACGGATTTTAAGTTTGGGATTAAACTCCTGCCCGTACCAGGCCAGGCTTTTGCTTCTTACATTTTCATCCGATTTTACTTCAACCGGAAGGATTTCATTTTTATGTTGGATTAAAAAATCCACTTCCGCTTTCCCAACGGAAGTCCAGTAGCGGGGAATAATCTCATACTGCGGCACCAGACTTTGCAGAACAAAATTTTCAGTGAGCGCTCCTTTGAATTCCGTAAAAAGCCGGTTGCCATCTTTGAACGCTGACGGATGCAGTTGAGATTTTCTTCTCAGCAGACCCACATCCAACAGATAAATCTTAAATGCCGACAAATCATCATAAGCCGAAAGTGGCACATGCGGTTTTTTGCAGCTATACACTTTATAGACTAAGCCTGCCTGCTCTAACCAACGCAAGGCATCTTCATATTCACGCGCCCTCGCACCTGTCTTTACAGCCTGATAAAGAAACTTTTTATTTTCTTTCGCCAACTGAGACGGTATGGATTGCCAAATAAGGTTAATCTTGGCAAGGTCTTTTGTTTGTACGTGTTTGGAGAAATCCAATTCGTATGCTTTTAAAATATCGCTTAATACCTGCTGGGTTTCATCCACGGCTTTATTTTCTAACAGTCTTCTTGCCGCTTCGGGCATTCCTCCTGAAATAAAGTATTGCTTAAATTTTTCCATCAACCGGTTAAAGAAAATATCAGGTATAGACTCATGATATTCCAGGGCTCGGACGTAACTCGCCAATGATGTGTCTGCTCCTTCCAGAAACTCTAAGAAGGTTAGCGGATAAGCTTCCATAAACTCCACTTTTCCAACCGGAAAGGATGCCTGATTGTTTAATGTAATACCCAGCAAAGACCCGGCCCCGGCAATGGCATATTGTGGTGCATTCTCGCAAAAATATTTTAACGCGTTAAGGGCGGGTTTACATTCCTGGATTTCATCAAAGATTATTAAAGTTGTTTCTGGTTTTATGGTTGAGCCATGCACAAGGGAAAGATTATCCAGCAGCCTGTTTACATCTTTGGTCTGCTCAAAGAACTGTTTTAGATCGGGTTGCTCATCAAAATTGAAATACGCCACACCTTCAAAAGCCAGCGTGCCAAAGGTCTTCAGCAATGAGGTTTTTCCCACCTGCCGGGCCCCCTTTAACAATAAAGGCTTGCGGTCTTTCTTGGTTTTCCAGGCAGTCAATTGTGTCTCTAAATCTCTCTTGAATAGCATTTCTCACGCATTTAGTTACAAAAGTGTGAAATATATCACAGAATTGGAACTAATTGTGCGGTAAGTCTTCATCAACTCAAACTTGCTTGAAATGATGGGCTGAAACTCCGCAGAAAATGTGGCGGTGAAGACAAGACTTACAATTTGAAGGCGGATGATGTGGAGGGATTGAAGAAGGAGATATTGAAGGTGCTGTAGTCCTTCAATCGGGGGTCTTGGAACAATAGACTAATTTATTATTCCTGTTCTGGTAATCATACAACCTCATAACTCGTCCCAAATAATCAAAATCAAAATGATGATTTGTTGAGTTAAGGAAATACCCTTGGATGAATGCGGCTCGCTCATGTTAATAGTTAGTGTCTGTCCATAAAATCTAAAGGTTTAAAAATAAGGAAGTTAAAGCGTGTTTACCAGAAAACTCTTTTGCATTTTTGATCAAGTTATCCCAACAAACGCCCCATGAAA
>JAYUHI010000398.1:0-3696 GCA_043767095.1 Bacteroidota bacterium | reverse complement strand
ATCCCCGCAAAAAATTGTAGCGGGCTTTCCATTGTTTTTTGGAGGAGTAAGTTAACCTTAACGCCATTTCTATCAAAATTTAGATGCGTCTGCCCTGGACTGATAGGTGTTCGAAAGTTTTATAAGTAGGATTTTTAAATAGCTATGGATATATTTTTTTTTGGATTAGCCCTGAAAGGGCGTACAATCCCAAAACGCAGGGCGAAGTCCTACGTAGCTACTGTGCTCGAACTCAAGCCCTGAAGGGGCGAAATGATTCCGCCCTTTCAGGGCTTGCGATTACTTAGTTATCAGTAACACTGGGCTTCACCCAGTGTTTATTGATGAAGCCCTTTCAGGGCTACACAAAAAATTCAATTACAAAACTACCGGGACTGACCCTCTGTTTTTTACGATCGAGGGTAGGAGGTAGCGGCTGGAAGATTAATCCCTAGGCATCGGGAGGTAAATGTCGTTGCAGGAGCTTTAGTCCATAACATCTATGCTGTTCACTTAACCCGCTTACCCTTCTTCATCACCATGTCCACATCCTGCAGTAAATCAATGTGGCGAAGAACATCGCCTTTTACGGCAATGATGTCGGCAAATTTTCCTTCGGAGATGGTTCCATAATCTTTGTCAACCCCCATCGCCACCGATGGCCAGTATGTAGCCGCGCGAATGGTGTACATCGGGTCGAATCCAAACTTATTTACCCAAACATCCAGCTCATTCCACGTACTCTGACTGTGAAACTTCATGGGAATACCGCTGTCAGTGCCAATCAATAAAACCACACCCGCATTTTTCAGTTGGTTGATTTTCTTTTCGAGGGTTGGCTTGCGGATCGGGTTCAATTGGAAATACGAAAGCTGTCCTGGTTTTTGAATGGAGCGTTTGATGTCTTTGATTATGGAGTCGGGCAAATCCAGATGCCATGAATTATTATCAAGGCGTTCGGGGTTGTCGCGCATGTATTCATAATTGTAAAGGCCTTCAACAGTGGGAGTCCAGTACAACGGACCGAGGCTCATCTGTGCGGTGCGTTCTTTTATCATGGCGATGATATCCTCCGGATATTCAGGAGCGGAAGCCAGGCCGGTGTGTTCAAAACAATCTACACCTGCTTTCAACCCTCTCCGGATTTCTTCGGGCCGGTGCGAGTGACCAACTACTTTCAATTTGTTTTTATGGGCTTCATCTACAACGGCCATTACTTCTTCCATTGTCATTTGATCCTGATCAATCAACTTGATGCAATTGACTCCCGCCTTGGCTAATTGTTGAACTTTTGCGCGCGCATCAATCACCCCCTTCACGCCCCAGCGAAACTCGGCTGTGCCCGGATAAGGTTCGTGCTGAATGAATGGCCCCGACATATACATGGTTGGCCCTGGAATTTCACCTTTGTTAATTCTATCGCGCACGGAAATACTGGGTTCAAGCGGTCCGCCCAAATCCCTCGCGCTCGTAACACCGGCCATTAACAGTTGATGGGCAGAGGCAGGCATGATTACATCCTTCGCTACTTTTAAATAGGTTTTATCCCAGTGGGTGTAATCGCTGTGGCCGTTGATCATCAGGTGCACGTGCATGTCCCACAGGCCGGGCATCACACTCATGCCTTCGGTTGAAATGATCTCTGCATTTTTGGGGATGTCAATCGAGCCTACCTGCCCGATGGCCTTGATGCGTTCGCCTTCAATAATGATCACGCTGTTTTGAAGGGGCTTTCCTCCAAAGCCATCAATCAGAGTGCCGCCAACGAGAGCTTTGGTTTGGGCTGTAACCTCTCCGGCAATTAGTAACAGGAGAACCAGAAAAAATTTTTGCCTCATTGCCGTTTTGATTATTTCATTTCCAGCAACGAATCTAAATCTAAGTTTAGGGTTCGGCAAAAAGATGATTCCGAATTTTTGCTTGAGTCCACCTTATCAATGCAATGCCAATGATTCTTTTTGTAATCGTAAACAAAGCCCTCTGCCACATCATAATCATTCATAAGAGTATGTACATTCTTACAATCTTTTGGCACGCCTGATGAGTGAGCAACCTCAATGATAACAACCGTCTTTTCCGATTTGTGGTCATACAGTAGAATATCTGGAGCAGGACTTGTTTGCCCTTCATCAATCATGGTTTCCGGGTAAGGAAAAAGGTCGGTTTTATCTTTCATATATAAATCGGCCAATCCATGAATGAGCCGTGTAATAATGGCCTGATGTTCCTTCGGTTCATTAATACCCATGATGATCAGATTGTCTTGCATAGTTGAATGGTTTATTCAAAATTAGCTAAGGAAGGGTGATGCACTATTATTTTCCTGCTAATTCTTTTTGTCATGTTATGAAAAATTGGAGTTTCCTCTCCAACCCTGACAGGGTTTTCAGAACCCTGTCAGGGTTAAGGGTTGTAACTTGACAAAGCAGGCTAATTCTTTTTGTTCAGCTTAACCTCGGTTGGTTTTTTTCCGCCAAACATATAATCTACTGTCAAATTGAGCAGCGCCTTCACGCCTGTTCCAAATCCACTTTCGTCAATCATAAAATCGGCTGTATGGTGGATCGGTGCTTTTTTAGGATCAGTGCCCCGTGTCATTCCCCCAATGAAAAAAAACAAGCCTGGAATTTTTTCCTGGAAGTAAGAGAAGTCCTCACCCATAGTTACAGGGTTAACCTGGATGGTGTTCTCCTTTCCGGCCGCGCGTTGTAAACTGGGCAACATTTTTTCCGTAAGAGTTATATCATTGTAGGTTACCGGTGAACCAGGATTTATTATTACCTCGGCCATAGCTCCAGAACTTTCGGCAATATTTTCGGCCGTATTTTTTATCCGTTGATAAATGTCAGCCTGCATTTTTTTATCGAAGGTTCGGATGGTGCCACTCATCATTGCCTCTTCGGGAATAATGTTCTCGCGGATGCCTGAATTAAACCGGCCGATTGTAATTACAGCCGGGTCTTTGGTGAGTTCGGTCTGCCGGCTGATGATAGTTTGAATGCCCATTACAATTTGTGCACCCACCACAATGGGGTCAACGCCATCCCACGGAGTGGAACCATGAGCGCCCTTGCCTTTTACTTTTATGGAGAAGAAATCGGGCGCTGCCATTAATCCGCCCGCCCGGTAAGCAATGGTGCCAGCCGGAACGGTGGATTGAATATGCAAACCAAAGATCACATCCACGTGAGGATTTTCAAGAACGCCTTCCTCAATCATCATCTTTGCTCCACCGGGCGTGGTGCCTGCGCCTTCCTCGGCCGGTTGGAAAATAAATTTGATGGTGCCCTTCAAATCGTTTTTGTTTTTCGATAGCACTTCAGCAACAGCCATTAAAATTGCCATGTGTGAATCGTGGCCGCAGGCATGCATCACACCGGTTTCTTTTTCATTGAAGATGGCTCGCTCTTTCGAGGCGAAGGCCAAACTGTTTCGTTCGTTGACAGGTAGTGCATCCATATCGGCACGCAACGCGATTACCGGGCCGGGCTTACCGGTCTTAAGCAAACCAACCACACCAGTCCGGGCCACCCCCGTTTGAATTTCCATTCCCAGTGATTTGAGGTGCTCGGCAATTTTAGCGGCTGTTTTTACTTCCTGGTTGGATAGCTCAGGGTATTGATGAAAATACCTGCGCCACTCAATGGTTTTTTGCTCGATCTCTTTCGCATGCTGATCAAGTTTAAGTTGGAGTTTGGGATTGGGTTGAGCCAGCAA
>JAYUHI010000397.1:0-3703 GCA_043767095.1 Bacteroidota bacterium | reverse complement strand
GCAGGTGTGAAAGCCTATGTGTCTATGTTTCTATTGTGGTTCAAAATTCGGGTCGTAAAAAGAAGTGGTCAAAGGCTCACAAAAATCCGTGTAGAACCGACTAAATTAGCCGGAATTCTATTTCACCCTTGCCTTTCTCACAATCCGCTCCAACATGCCGGGAAAAAATCGTTTTACATACACGGCCATGGTTTCTTTAGTTCCGCCAATGTAGGCTTCGCTTTTCTTATTTTCGATAGCGCGCACCATTTTCCTGGCAAAAATATTGGGCTTCATGCCTTTGCCTGTTGTATCATCCATCTTGTTTTGTTTCGAACCATCGCCCATCAAAGCATTCACAGAAACCTGCGTACGAATCCAGCCGGGGCAAATAATCGTCACGTAAATCCGCTGGCTCTCCCTCCACAGTTCAGCCCTGAGCGAGTCGAAGAATCCATGCAGCGCATGTTTAGCTGCCGCATAACCGCTCCTGTGGGGCGTGCCAATCATGCCCATCACACTGCTCACCGTAACGAAATGACCAATCCTTCGCTCCAAAAAATGCGGCAGTAAATATTTAGTTAACGATATCGTTCCGAAATAATCAACTTCCATCACCAAACGGTCAACTTCCAACGAGGTTTCTTTGGCTAAACTTCGCTGGCTGATGCCTCCATTATTAATCAATACATCCACTTGCCCATAAATTTGAATGGCTGCTTCGGTAATGAGGTGAAGCGTATTGGCCTGACTCAAATCCAATGGCAATATTTCAACTGAGGAGGAAAACATGGAATTACATTTTCCTTTCACCCGTTCAAGTTCTTCTTTTCGCCTGGCTGAAATAATTATTCGAGCGCCTTTGCGGGCAATCTCATAAACCAGGGCCTCCCCGATGCCGCTGGAAGCCCCGGTTATCCACACTACTTTTCCTTTGAGGTATGACATTATTTTGATTGTTCTTTTTCAAGGCGGTTTGATTCCACATAAACCCAGATGGAATAAACACCTATGGCCGTGCCGATGGGGAATGAAAATAATTTAAGGCAACCCAGAATGAGTACGAGTATCATAGCCCAGCCTTGTTTGTTTAACAGCCCAATGCCGGCAATGAGCGATGGAATGGAAATGAAAATGGCAATGAACCAGGGAAGTATTCTGAGGATGCTAAAGATTAAGTCTAAAATCCACAATTCATCGGGTGAGGCCTCATCTTTTATGAAAGACCAAATGGTAGAGAATAGCATGGTGACAACCAACAGGCCAAGGATCTGCAAGGCAGCCGTGGCTATGTAAATGATGCCTAATACTTTTTTGTGTTGATCCATTTGAGTTTGCATTTACCGGCAAGTTATTACTTAACTTCAATTTCAGATGCGTGATTTCTGCCCATTTATTCGCTTAATTTGGATAACCATAAACATTCATAATGAAAAACTATTTTATCGCCTGGTGGAACCTCGAAAATCTGTTTGACCTGGAAAACTCGCCCAACCGTTCTGATAAACTGAAACGCACACTGGGCAACGAACTCAAAAACTGGACGGCCCCGGTGCTTGATCAGAAAGTGAATAACCTGGCGTCCATTATCCGTCAAATGAACAACGGCTTGGGGCCCGATCTGCTCGGAGTTTGCGAAGTAGAGAACAAACAAGTGCTGGAGTTATTGTTATCCTCACTGGCCCTGCCGGCTCGCAAATACAAAATAATTCACCAGGATATGAAAGACGAGCGCGGCATTGACATCGCGTTTATGTATGATGATAAACTTTTTTCTCCCGATAAAAAGCCGAATGTTTTCAGTCTTGAAATCATGAAACGGCATGCCACCCGCGATATGCTGCAGGTGAATTTTAAAACCCGCAAGAGCAATCAATCCTTTATTGTAATCGGCAATCATTGGCCATCGCGAAGTGGTGGCCAATATGAGAGTGAGCCGTATCGGATGATGGCAGGGGAAACGTTGAGTTATTGGATGAAGCGGATTCAGGATTTGCGGGGCGAAGATGTAGCGGTGCTCGTAATGGGCGATTTTAACGATGAGCCTTTCAGCCGCTCCCTAACCGATTATGCGTTGAGTGTAAACGGTGAGCAAAAAGTGGTGCGTGGCAACAACCCTTACCTGTTTAATTTAATGTATCCCGCGGTTGCTTCGAATTTAGGCACAATCGTCTTTGACGGAACCCCCTCTGTAATTGATCAGTTTATGGTTTCGAAGGGGTTGTTGAGCAGCAACGGAAAATTCAGTGTTGATAAATCCACTGTTAAGATTGAGGTTTATCCGGGAATGCAAAATAAAAACGGAGAGCCGGTAAGGTACGGCCGGCCTTCGCAAAAACCATCGTTCAATCCAAAAGGATTTAGTGATCATTTGCCGGTGTCGGTAGTAATTTCGGAAAAGTGATTCAGTTTTCTATTTTCTAATTTCGATTAACAAATTACGATGAGAGTAACCATTGCAGTAATACTTCTAAGTTCAGGTATCACCTTCGCTCAGAAAAAAGATGATGCCCCCATTCTGTTTCCTATAAAAAATTTATTTTTGGCGATGGAGCAAGGCGACAGCGCCTTGCTGCGAAAGTCTTTCTTCACTGATGTAACCTTAATTACCGTTCTTGAAATAGAAGGAAAAATAAGTTTGCGAAAAGAACAGTTGATGGATTTTTTAACTGCTGTGGGCTCCCCCCATACTGATAGATGGCTTGAACCTATTTGGGATGTGAAGATTGAGCGGGAAGGAAACTTTGCGCAGGTTTGGGCGAGTTATGCTTTTTATGCCGGAACAAAATTCAGTCATTGCGGTGTGGACACCTTTCAACTGGTAAATACCCCGGATGGTTGGAAAATATTTTATCTGGCCGACACAAGGAATAAGACGGATTGTAAAATCCCTGAAAAAATCTCCAAACAATACACACAAAAATGAAAACCTTAATCCTGTTTTTAATTTTGGCTTACACGGTTGGCAATTCGCAGATTGAGAATACCAAACCCACCACTATAATTTTAATCCGCCATGCCGAGAGGGGAAACGATGGCTCCAATGATCCACCCTTGTCGGATGAAGGGAGCAAACGCGCATTAAAACTGGTGGAGATTTTCAGCAACACCGGCATCACCGCTATCTACTCCTCCAATTATAATCGCACAAAAAATACGGTGGCACCGTTGGCGCAATCAAAAGGGTTGGAGATTAAAATATATGAGCCCATGAAAGAGGAGGAGATTAAACAAATGATAAATTCTAACCGGGGAGGGACTATATTAATTTGCGGTCATTCTAACACCACACCATGGACAGCTAATTTTTTGACAGGAGAAAAATTAGAGAACTTCAAAGACTCCGAATTTGGAAATATTTGATTGTTACGTTTTGGGATTTTGGCCGGGCAGGGCTAACGAGACTTAATTACTAGCCATAAACCACTTATTCGAAGTTCTCAACTTATGGTTCCTTTGCAGCTGGGTGAATTTCAAATTCCCAGAGCTGAAACAGTAACAAAGGTGGAATAACCTTTCGCTGCCAACTTTCCGAAAGTTAACTGGAGCAGGAATATTGATGCTGGCAATTGTGTTGATTATCATTTGAAAACAAAGGGTTATATATAATTGTCGCAGCCTAACATTCGGGGCTGACTAAAAAGGTGGAATCAGGTGTCAGCCTGAGCCTGTCGAAGGCTAATTTAAACCCAGAGAGAGGTTTCGACAAGCTCAACCTGACAAG
>JAYUHI010000396.1:0-3724 GCA_043767095.1 Bacteroidota bacterium | reverse complement strand
GGCTAACATAGCAGTTAACCAATTTAACCTGGAAGAAAAAAAAGGAAAAACATCTCATTATAAAACACTTACAGCATTAGCCTGACGGCTATGGCCGGCAGGCAGGCAGGGAACCACAACGAACACGAAGGACCCGGCTTTGTGGCCTTTATGATTTCTTGGTGTCCTTTGTGAAACCTTGGCCTTCCAACTCAAAACTATTGTCCACCCTAACCTTCCTTAGATTGGAAACCCTTTCGATAACGATTTTTATTATTGACCGAATAATCTAACTTCGCAAAAAGATTTCAACTATGGATGTTTTCGGAGTCATCATCTTCTTGTTTGTGCTGGCCATTCTTTCGGTTTGGCTTGTTCCCAACAGCAAAATCAGCAAGAACGAGCACGACATCAAATTTTAATGTCCGGCCAACGCGGAATTGCTTTTGGCATCTCTAAAAACACTCTGTACCCTTCTCTTCCGGAGAAGGGGGAGGGGTTGAGGCCAATCAAAGACAAGGTTTTTAGAGATGCCCTGTGAATATTTGCGTATTCTGCGGATCGGCCATAGGACATAACCCGGCTTTTGCCCAGGCCGCAGAAAAACTCGGAACCCTGATTGGAACCCACGGTCACACGCTGGTTTATGGCGGTGGAAATATTGGTTTAATGGGCATCCTGGCCGATAGTGTTTTATCTGCCAAAGGAAAAGTGATCGGAGTAATCCCGGATTTTCTTTTTAAGAAGGAAGTGGCCCACACCGGCATTACCGAATTGATTGTTGTGGACTCAATGCACGAGCGCAAAAAGAAAATGGCCGACCGGGCCGATGTTTTTATTGCTATGGCCGGTGGCTGGGGAACGTTAGATGAACTGGCCGAAATCCTAACCTGGCGCCAGCTCCACGTAATTGACAAACCGATCGGTATTCTCAACACACAAGAATTCTTTTCGCCCTTGCTTCATATGATGACGAGCATGGTGAGCAATGGATTTTTGAAAGAACAAAACTTCAACAAAATTATTCAGGCTGATGAGCCTGAAAAACTGCTCACGGCTTTGGGGGTAGAAAGTATGATTGGATAATTTTCATTGTTAAAAAAATATATACTTTCGGGCAGGATCGTGTATGAAGCCCATTCTCTTTATTTTCTTATTCGCGATTAACAGTCTCCAGGCTCAGAAACTGCAAACCCTCGGTTTCCAGTTGCCCGAAGGCAAGACCAAGGTTACCATCCCCATCGAGGTTAACAACAACCTGATCATTATTCCGGTGGTGATCAATGGTCAGCTTCCATTAAAATTTATTTTGGACACAGGGGTTAGAACAGCCATCCTCACCGAAAAATCGTACAGCGATATTTTGGGATTGCCTTATTCGCGGCAATACACCATTGCCGGCCCTGGCGGTGAACACCTCATCACGGCTTATGTGGCTAATAATGTATCGATCTATATCCCGCCCGGCATACAGGGAACAGGCCATGCTTTATTGGTGCTGGAAAAAGATTACCTCGAGCTCAGAAATTATCTGGGGGTTGAAGTGCATGGCATTTTTGGTTACGAACTGTTCAGCCGGTTTGTGGTGCTGATCAACTACCAGGATAAGTATATCGAGTTGATTGATCCGGAAAAATTCAAAGCCAAAAGAAAATATCAACAGCTTCCCATCACCATTGAAGACACCAAACCTTTTCTTCAAACGAATGCGATGCTGGGCAAAAAGAAAAACCTAAAGCTATTGGTTGATACCGGTGCAAGCCACAGCATGATACTCGATCCACAATCGGATTCAGAAATTCAAATTCCGGAGAAACACATTTCGACAACCATCGGCCGCGCATTGGGTGGGGAAATAACAGGCAAAGTGGCGCGTATTCAATCGCTGGACATGGGCAAGTACAAAATGACCAGTGTGATTGTCAATTACCCCGACCCCAATAGTTATATGGATACTCTTAAAGCGAGCAGTGTAGTCCGCAATGGATCCATTGGAGGCGAAGTACTTACCCGGTTCACGGTGATCTTTAATTACCCGGCAGGAAAAATGTACCTGAGAAAAAATGCTTCATTCAGGAAAGATTTTCAAAATAATCTAAGTGGCATATCCTTGAAAGCCAAAGGAGCAAGGCTTAAAGTATTTGAAGTAATTGAGGTTAGGGAAAAATCTGTTTCCGCCCGGGCTGAAATTATGAAAGGCGACCTGTTAATTTCTATCAACGGGAGCCCCGCCTCGAGTTTCCGTTTGAACGAGATTAATGGTGAATTAAACTCCAAAGCAGGCAAAAGACTGGTGCTGGTCTTCGACAGGGCGGGAGTTATTTTGAAAAAAACGATTTTTTTGGAAAGCGAGATTTAGCGATTAGCAACATCTGTCTGGCATGGTTTTTATCTCACCTTATCATCATTATAAAACAATTACCCATGAAAACTTCAAGTGTATTTTATTTACTGTTGGCGATCTTTCTTGCATCGTGTACATCAGGCATACTCGGAAAAAAAGTAAAGGAGCCATTCCGCGGTGCGGCCTATGAATCGAATAACCGTTTTTTCCGGGGCACCGGCAAAGGCGAAAGCTCACAGGATAACATTGCCCGTGGCAAAGCCGACCTGGATGCCAAGGCCATTTTAGCCGGGCAGGTGAACACCACCATGAAGCAGGTGGCCGATCAATACCTCGGCCAAACGCAAAATGAAAACGCTGCCGATGTGGCCGATAAGTTTCAAAGCTTAGTGCGCCAGGTGATGAACACCGATATGGCCGACCTCCGCAAAATGGGTGAAGAGAAATTCTTTAACGAGAAGGAAAAAAAGTACACAGTATTCATTGCCTACGAAATCAAGAAGAACGCCATGTTCCGCTTCATGAAAAAACAAGCCAGGGTTGATGAAAAAATTTCCGAACGCCAGCGCGAGGTGATTGAAAAGATTTTAGATGAGCAAATTAAGAAAGCGGAAAGCGAGGACAATTAGGCAAGTTTAATTAAAAGATAAAGGTTAAAAAGAGGGTCACCCCTCTCCTCCCGAAGTATCGGGATGGAGAGGGTCGCCTGCCTGCCGGTCAGGCAGGGGGGTGAGGTCGATTTCGATCTCCCACTCCAACTCCTTCATGAAGTAATCCAGTACGCTAATCTTTAACAGTTGCTCCTGCTCGAGTAAATCAAAGCGTGGAAGTTTCTTAATGAGTTTCCAATGCGGCCATCCGTCTTTGTCTGTTCCTTCCAGTTCATAGTATCCCTCCAAACTCAGCACTTTGCAAATGGCTATGTGCATCAAGTCTTGTTTTTCTTCTTTGGAGAAATTGCGTTGACCCTGGCCTAATTCCTGAACGCCAATTAAAAACAGCACACCATTCATGTCCTTTGGTTTTTTTCCAAAATTACTTTCGATGAGCGTTAACAACCGGCTCCACTTTTTGGCAAGCTCTAAATCTTTCTTATACATATTGGGTCAGGAATTCAATGCGTTCCAATATTCAAACGCCCTTCGCAAGTGGGGAATAACTATGGTGCCGCCAATCAGCGTGGCTACGCCCATGGCTTCGTGAATTTCAGGAGAGGTGAAGCCAACCTCTTTGCATTTTCCGAGGTGATATTTCACGCAATCATCGCAGCGCAACACCAGGGAGCAGGTGAGCCCGATCAATTCTTTTGTTTTTACATCCAGTACGCCATCGGCATAGGCGTTGGTATCGAGGTTAAAGATCCTTTTCAAGATCAGGTTATCGGCCGCTAAAATCTCTTCG
>JAYUHI010000395.1:0-8825 GCA_043767095.1 Bacteroidota bacterium | reverse complement strand
CAGCATGATTGATCCGTCATCACTTGCTGTTGCGTTCACCTTTACTAAATTCATTCCGCAAATCGGGCAAGTGCCCGGCTTATCCCGAACAATTTGAGGATGCATGGGGCAGGTGTATTGGTCGGTGCTTACCTGATTTTTGTTTTGTGAACATGATATTAGAATTAACAAGAGAACTAAAGTAGGCAGTTGGCAGTAGGCAGTACGCAGTAAGCGTTGAAAAGTATTTTTCAATTGCAGCTTCAATTCTGCCAACTGCCAACTGCTGGCTGCCGACATTTTATTATTCAATATGTTATTCATAAATCAATTCCTCACTTTAATAAAACTCTCACTATCCACCATAAACTGTGCGTTATACGCCAGGCTATCCGTTGCATCCAAGCCACTGAGTACTTCAATCCAATCACCCGATTGGCGTGCTGTGACAATTTCTTTTGGACGGAATACTCCGCGTCTTTTCAAAAAGATAATTTCTTGAGCCCCCAGGTCGAGCTTGGCGGATACCGGAATCCAGATTGAATCCTTTGACGGTTTGGTGAATGAAGCCGTCACCAACTGACCAATTCTGAATTTATTTCCGCCATTCGATAAGTACACTCTTACCTTTACAAAATTTTCACCGTTCTTAAAGAAAGGCTGCACAAAGTTTACTTTGGCTTCAGTTATTTCAGAGGTGTTGTCGAATGTTAGTTGTGCAGGATCATTAATTTTTATGTAAGCTGCATCCCGTTGATAAACATCAAACTCCGCCCAAACTTGTTCGGTATTGATTACTTTGAAGATGACTTGACCGGTGCTGACATACATGCCTTCGCGTGTTAACAGTTCACTTGTTGATGGAGTAGTTGATGTTTGTTTCGCATTTGATGAACCCTCGGCCATACCGCCATCCATGCCAGATGAATTTGGTGACTGACCCGCTGGTACCAAGGCAACTAATGCTGCATCTTCTACGATGTATCCGTTCACCGGACTGTGAATGGCAAATGAATAAGACTCCTGTCCCGTTGAAACGAGTTGATTTATCTGTGAATCGGAAACTCCTAAGAGTCTCAGTTTTTCTTTTGACCCTTCAATGAGTTGTACATTTTCTTTGTCCGACTTCAGAAGGTAAAGCAACTCGCGTTGAACCGTGAGCAGTTCAGGACTATAAATCTCGAGTATCTTCTGCCCTTTACGAATCGGTTGAAAATTATACTTGATTGAAAGCTTTTCGATACGGCCTGCAAACCGAATGGGAACCGTTGTAAACCTCCTGGTATCATAGGTAATCATGCCGTTGGCTTTGGTTTTCACCTCCATTGATTTTTGAATCGGCACAATTGTTTTGATGGAAGATATGACCATGGCATTGGTGGGCTTTAACAAATAGTTAAGGTCTGCTGTGATTTTCACTTCCTCTCCTCGCTGTCCCTTGCGGACTAAATCCATTCCGCAGATTGGGCAACTGCCGGATTTGTCCTGGATGACAGTCGGGTGCATGGGGCAGGTGTAGCTTTCATGCTCCGATTGGTTTTTGTTTTGTGTGCAAGCGAGTGCAACCAATAGTAGAATGATTGTCCACAGTCCACTGTCAACTGTCCACAGTTTTTCTGCTGTGGACTGTGGACTATGGACTGTGGACTGTTTACTCTTTCTCAATTTGTTTCTCATAACTAACAATCATTTCATAATATTTTTGAATCGTATCCAAATACTGCATCTGCGTCATGTTGAGGGTTTCCCAGGCATCGATCACCACGGGCAGTTCCTCTTTGTTCTCTTCATAGGCCAGCATGAGGGTTTCATAATTCTTGCGGAGGGCAGGGATGATTCGCTTTTCGTAATTTTCAATTTGCTTGGTCAGCGTAGAAATCTCAGTTACCATGCCCGCAGTCATTCCCTGAAGTTCGTTGAGTATTGCCGCACGCTCACTTTTCATCGCTTCAATTTCTTTGCCCATTCCCTGTATGTTTGACTTGTACATTTTGGAAGACCAGGGTGCAATCGGTATAGAGACCATTCCCAGCAACATGAATTGGCTTGGCATTCCATCTCCCCTCGGTATCATGTGATTAAAGCTAACATTGAAATCAGGTTTTGATTGGTAGCCCTCTAATACCTGGTTAAGCTTCATTGCCTGAATGCTCTTGTCAATTCTCTTAATGTCACTTCGATTTTCAACAAACACGGTTGTATCAGTTATGGCTGATAAAAAAGTAGGATGGTTAGCGGTGTCAATCGCAAAGCGGAAGTCATTGGGTGCATTCATCAACTGGTTTAATAAAATATTTTTTTGAACGATCAGGTTGTCGTTCATCAAAATCATATTTCGCACCTCTTGCAATCTCCCTTCAGCCTTGTACACATTGCTCAACTTGCTTTGGTTGTAGGGGTAGCGTAACTGGGCTATCTTTAGCACCAGGCTGATTATCTCTTCATTCTCTTTCAAGACCACTTTCTTTTTTTCAAGCACCATCCATTGATAGTAGGCTGTCTTCGCCTGAGCGCGCAGCTCATTGAAGACATACGTTTCACCCGCTTGCTCAATGGCGGCCTTCGATTCCAAATATCCCTGGTTGGCCCGAAGCTTCGCAGGGTTGGTGAATTTCTGCTGAACTGAAAGCATGATCTGCCCCTTATCGCGGGGATCATCAACTTTTTTGTAAGGCAACATCCAAAGTCCACCCCCAACTTCAGGAGCCATCCAGCTTTTCGCGCCTTTAGCATAAGCATTCATGGCCTCGGCACGCGAGGTGTAGCTTTTCAGCATTGGGTTTCTTGCTTTCACTACTGTGAGAATGCTGTCCAATGAAATTCTTTGGGCCATCACGCACATATTCGCAAAGAGGATAATAATGAAAATTGAAAGTTGAAAGTTGAAAGTTGAATAGAATTTCCAATTTCCAGTTTCCAGTTTCCAGTTTCCAGTTTCAAATTTCAAATTTCTAATGTTTGCTTTCATGGATTTCAAGTTTTCCGAATTTTCTTAATTCATATTCTTTTGTCATCAGGAAGATCAGTGGAGTTACCAGCAGGATGTGCGTGGATGAAGTCAGCACGCCACCAATCATAGGCAACACGATGGGCTGCATAACATCACTGCCAACACCAGTTGACCATAGCACAGGCACCAGGCCAAACAATGCCACACAAACCGTCATCAGTTTTGGACGAAGGCGTTTGGCGGCACCGTCAATAACATATTCACGTAAGTCATCATTCGTTATCGTATCCCGTGAGTTTCCTTTTGCTGCAATCAATTGCTGCATGGCATCATTCAAATAGATCACCATCACCACTCCGGTTTCCACAGCAATGCCGAACAGGGCAATGAACCCCACGGCAACAGCGACTGAGAGATGCACGCCATAAAAATAGATGATGTACGCTCCGCCAATCAGGGCGAAGGGAACTGTTATAAGACTTAGAAAGGCTTCGCGAATAGATTTGAATGCGAGGTAGAGCGAAAGGAAAATAATGAGCAGCACCACAGGCGCTATGATGGTGAGCGTTCGCTTTCCGCGAATCAGGTTTTCGTATTGACCACTCCACTCAATAAAATATCCATTGGGCATACCGGTCAACTCTGTGTTAACTTTTTCGATTGCTTCTTGCACTGTGCTTCCCAGGTCACGGTCGCGAACATTGAACAGAACTGCCCCACGAAGCAATGCATTGTCTGAGGCGATCATGGGTGGTCCGTTTTCAAACCTTACTTCGGCAATTGAAGAAAGTGGTATGGTACCGAAAGCAGGAGTCTTGATGGGGATGCGCTTAATCCGCTCAATACTGTTCCGATAATCCTGCGACAGCCTGACGTTGATTGAAAACCGTTGGCGGCCTTCAATGGTATTGGCTAATGGCGTTCCTCCAATAGCGGTTTCCACCAGCAGGTTTACGTCTTGAATATTTAAACCGTAGCGCCCGATTTTTTCCCTATCAATATCAATCAACAAATATTTACCGCCTGTGATAGGTTCAACATACAAATCTTTCACTCCCGGAATTCCTTCCATCAATTTTTTCACGCGTTCAGAAATAGCGTAAAGTGTATCCAGATTTTGGCCATGCACTTTTACGCCTACATCGGTGCGGATGCCCGTGGATAACATGTTGATACGATTAATGATGGGTTGTGTCCATCCGTTCACTACGCCAGGGATTTGCAGTTTCGCATCCAGTTCATTCACAATATCTTTTTTAGTAATCCCTTCACGCCATTCTGATTTTGGTTTGAGCATGATGATGGTTTCAATCATGCTGATCGGTGAATTGTCCGTTGGAGTACTTGCCCTTCCCGCTTTGCCCAGCACCTTATCGACTTCAGGAACAGATTTGATGATCTTATCCTGCACCTGCAGTATCCGTTTGATTTCTGAATTGGAAATATCTGGCAAGGTCACGGGCATGAACAAAATGGACTGCTCGTCCAGCGGGGGCATGAATTCGCTCCCGAGGCTCATCATCATCGGCACGCTGATGGCCAATGCAACCAGGTTGACGCCCAGGGTAGTCTTCCTCCACTTCATGCAAACCCGGATCATGGGTTCGTATATTTTTTCGAGTACGCGGGTGAGCGGATTTGCTTTTTCGTTTTTGAATTTGCCGCGCATGAAAATCGAGATCATGACCGGGGCCAGGGTGATCACCAGAAAAGCATCCACAATCAGGATGAATGTTTTGGTGTAGGCCAGCGGGTGAAATAATTTTCCTTCCTGGCCGGTGAGCATGAACACCGGAAGGAAAGACGTGATAATAATAATGGTGGAATAAAACACCCCCCGCGAAACCTGCTTGCTTGATTTTTCGATGATGGCTTCCCGCTCTTCTGCAGGAACTTCGATATAATCTTTTTTCATAGAATGATGATAATTATGGAACGCTGATTAATAATAGAACGCTGAAAATGGAACGCTGATAACGCTGATTGTTATGATTAAATATGATTCTAAATGATTCTAGAATATTTATGATCTTGCTTATCATATTCATCTGCGTTATCTGCGTTCCATTGTATTTATTGATCGCTGACAAATAATAGAACGCTGATGACGCTGATCATTATGATTTAAAAATGATTCTAGGATTTTTATAATTACCTGTGTTCATCATACTAATCTGTGTTATCTGCGTTCTATTTTTATATATTAGAAAATACTTTACGTCTAATCTCCGGTTTCTTTCCGAAATTCAAGAGCAGCCCAACTTCAATTTCTGTTGCTTTCAAATAATTGATCAATTGAAATTCGTGCTCCTCGCACAAGGATTCCGCTGCTTTTAGTTCAACAATTACGCAGCCCTCAACAAATAAGTCCGCGAAATATTCCCCTACATCTTTTCCATCGTAATAAACTTTTATTTGTTTTTGCTTTTCAACGAGCAACCCCATCGCGACAAGTTCAATGAATAAGGCATTCTCATAGACTTTTTCCAAAAATCCATAACCCAACGAGTTATATACTTTATAGAATGCCTTAATAATTTTTTCGGTGATCTCCGAATGTTTATAGTTATCTGTGTTTATCATATATGCTTATTTAAATTATTATAGAACGCTGACTAATAATGGAACGCTGATAACGCTGATTATTATGATTAAATATGATCTGTGCTCATCTGCGTTATCTGCGTTCCATTTGTATTATCCGTGTTCATCATATTCATCTGCGTTATCTGCGTTCCATTGTTTCCATCGTATTTAATTCCTCCTGTCTAATAGCCAGGTTGCGGTATGAATTTTCGGCCATGATGATCCCATTGTCCACAATAACCCCGATCGCCAAAGCAATTCCGGTGAGTGACATGATATTGGAAGAAATACCGAAGGCATTTAACAGAATAAAACTGGTGGCAATGGTTATGGGGATTTGAAGGATGATGCTCACCGCGCTTCGCCAGTGAAACAGAAACAAGAGAACAACCAGCGACACCACAATCATTTCTTCGATGAGCGTTCGTTTAATGGATGAAATGGATTCCTCAATCAATCCGCTTCTATCGTAAACGATGTTGAACTTCATTCCCTGGGGCAATCCTTTCGCGACTTCTTTCATTTTTACTTTTACCTGGTTAATGACCTCATCGGCATTTTCGCCATAGCGCATCACGATGATGCCTCCCACCGCTTCTCCTTCGCCATTCAGATCGAAAATCCCGAGCCGGGCTTCACCCGTCATTTGAACCGTGGCAATATCTTTTATCAATACCGGGGTAGCATTAACCGTTTTAACTGGGATATTCCCAATGTCTTCAATTGACTTTAGATAACCCGTTGTTTTGATGATGTATCCAATGTCGCTCAGTTCAAACTTGCGGCCACCCGCTTCGTTGTTATTGCTCCGGATGGATTGGATGACTTCCGCAAGCGAAAGATTATAGTACGTGAGTTGGTTGGGATTGATGGTGACCTGGTATTGTTTTTCGAAACCTCCGAAAGAAGCCACTTCGCTCACACCAGAAACATTTTGCAACGCAAACTTCACATACCAATCCTGCACAGCGCGCAGTTCGCCAAGATCCATTTCAGGAGCATCGAGGGTGTACCAAAGAATATGGCCAACGCCAGTACCATCCGGGCCAAGTGTTGGGGTAACGCCAGTTGGGAGTAAACCCGTTGCGGAATTCAATCTCTCCAACACACGTTGTCTCGCCCAATAGATATCCACTTCATCGTTGAAGATGACGTAGATGAAACTCATACCAAACATGGATGCCCCCCGAACATATTTCACTTTTGGAAGTCCCTGAAGATTGGTGATCAAGGGATAAGTGATTTGATCTTCCATGATCTGCGGGCTTCGCCCCATCCACTCAGTAAACACGATCACCTGGTTTTCCGACAGGTCGGGGATGGCATCTATTTTATTTGTTCGAACGGAATAAATGCCCCAGGCCAGCAGACCGGCAGCCACCAGGAGCACAAAAAATTTATTGCGGAGCGATAAGGAAATTAAATTTTGAATCATAGCATAAGAATTAGGGATTGGGCATCAGGCATTAGATACGCCTATGAACAACATAAAGCCTCAGACTAATCAGGGTTTGATTGTCTGAAACTTATCGGCTATGAAATCAGATCAGGAATGAATGAACGAGGACAGTGATGTCGCGCTCTATCAACGGTGGCTTGTAAAGAGCGTACTGTGGAACTGAGGTAGAAGAATCTATCTTAGCAATTGAATATAAAACCGGAAGTATTACTGCAATAAGGTTGAATGAAGGAATTAACTCAATGACTGTCTGCACCTCAGCATTGGTATCTGCTCCCTTGAGAAGGATACTTTCTTCTTCACAACATCCATTGCGTTTAGCATGATGTTCGGTGCCTTCACAAGCCGTCTTCGATTCTTTGCAAGTCTGGGCTTTTGAGAAAAGGGCTACAGATTGAACCTGCCCTGCGCATAAATGCAAATTGATGGTTACGCCTATGGAAGTAAAAAACACGAGGCTTGCAAGGAATGCGGACGCTATGGGGCGGATGAGGTTCATCAATTATTATTCAAACTTACAAAACTTTCCGTATTAACGGCAATCATATCAGTTGGGTTCCGCTTAAAGGGGAATTACTCAAGGTTGTTGCAAGGCTTCAGCGTAAGAACAAACATGAAATATTCAGGCAAATTAACCTGCCTTGGTCTGAAATATCTTTATATAATTTTGGGAATGATTTACAGATTTTCTCCTAAATGGGCAGAGGCCTAAACCTCACCCCCGGCCCTTCTCCAATCCCGATACTTCGGGAGAGTGGGGTGACTCTTTGTTGAACTTTTGGTGAAAGCTTCAGATGAAAAGATTTTTAAACTCCTCCACGGATCACTTTTCAAGCCGTCAATTAGGAAAGCTCCCCTCTCCGAATCGGAGAGGGGCCGGGGGTGAGGTGTTAGGTTGGGCTATGGATCTGCTCAACACATACTTGACCCTTATTCCTCCCTTAGATTCTCTATCGGGTTGGTACGCGAAGCCTTAACAGTTTGAAGGAGTGTAGTAAGCAAGAGAATGAAAATCATTATTAACACAGGAAAGATAAAGTGTGCGACATTAAGTTCAGTTCTGAAAGCAAAACCACTTAACCATCGGTTCATCCAATAGTAACCGAGGCTCCAGGCGATCAGCGTGGCGATGATGATTATTTTAACATATCCAGAATAAATCCAGGCGATGAGTTCTCGTGTGGAGCTGCCAAATACTTTTCGGATGCTTATCTCCTTCAATTTGCGAGTCAACAAATACGTAGTAAGTCCAATCAACCCGATACTGGCAATAATAATGGCGATGATTGAAAACGAAGTATAGGCTTTGCTCAATTGAAATTCGGCCCCGTAGAGTTGCTTAATCTGATCATCAAGAAAAAAATACTCTAACGGATAACCCGGATAAAACTCCTGCCACAATTTTTCAAGACCTGCCAGCTTACTTTGAATTTTTCCCCCGATAAATTTTACGGACACGAAACGGAAATTCGGTGAATAGGAATACAGGATCACCGGATCAATCGCGGAATGAAGAGTGGCATAATTAAAATTCTCAATCACCCCTACTACTCTTCCTTTTACCTGACCCGTCACCAGTTGGCCAATAGGTTGTGATACGTGCAACTGCTCTACTGCAGCCTCGTTCAGAACCACTTCAACAAGGGTATCGCGGTTTTCCGGGTTGGGAAAACGGCCTTCCTTTAATTTGACTCCATAGAGGTCAAGGAAATTTTCGTCTATTAAAAAAACGGCCATCGCCTGCTCACCGGCTTCTGATCCAACAAGTGTATAGGTGTACGTATAAGCGTTATTGCAGCCAGGCATACTGGATGAAAAACTTGCTTTTGCGATTCCAGGCAATTGACTAAT
>JAYUHI010000394.1:0-8835 GCA_043767095.1 Bacteroidota bacterium | reverse complement strand
AACGACCCAAAAGTGGTGGCCTTTGGCGAAGATGTTGGAAATATTGGCGATGTGAACCAGGGTTTTGCCGGACTTCAGGCCAAATTTGGCGAGTTGAGGGTAACCGACACCGGCATCCGCGAGTGCACCATTGTTGGTCAGGGGATAGGCATGGCGTTGCGCGGGCTTAGGCCGATAGCTGAGATTCAATACCTCGATTACCTGCTTTACGCGATTCAGATTTTGTCGGATGACCTGGCCTGCCTGCAATACCGCACCAAAGGGGGACAGAAAGCGCCACTGATTGTTCGAACCAGAGGCCATCGGCTCGAAGGTGTCTGGCATGCCGGTTCACCCATGGGCATGATATTGCACAGCCTTCGCGGCATGCTGGTGCTCGTTCCCAGAAACATGACACAAGCTGCAGGCATGTATAACACATTGCTCCGGTCTGATGATGCTGCGCTGATCATTGAATGCTTAAACGGCTATCGCCTGAAAGAAAGAATACCGGATAACATAGGGGAGTTTACCGTGCCAATGGGTGTTCCGGAAATAATCAAAGAGGGATCTGATATAACCATAGTTACCTACGGCTCCATGTGCAGGATTGTGATGGAAGCCGCACAAGACCTGGAGGCCCTTGGAATTTCATGCGAGGTGATTGATGTGCAAACGCTTCTCCCGTTCGATGTACATTCCACAATTGTGGAATCTATCAAGAAGACCAACCGGGTTGTTTTTGCCGATGAAGATGTTTCAGGTGGTGCTACAGCCTTCATGATGCAAAAAGTTATTGAGGAACAAGGAGCTTTCCGTTACCTCGACTCTCCTGCAGTTACGATTACTGCAAAAGACCACAGGCCCGCCTATGGTTCGGATGGCGATTATTTTTCAAAGCCCAATCCCGAAGATGTTTTTGATAAAGTTTACAACGTGATGAATGAGGCTGACCCGGTGCGATATCCGGCACTGTATTAAACCTCACCCCCGGCTCCTCTTTTGTTATTTCTTGCCTTGATGAACGTCATTTAATTAGCAAACACATTCATTATGTTAGACGTGTTCAGGAAGAAATAAATAAAGAAGGTATTCAAGCAGGTGGCTGAAATAAAATTAAGCCACATAGTCTGCTGGTAGTTAGCCAGGGAAACATCACGCCTCACCCGTAAAAACCAATAGGTAAAATAGATAACCACCGGAGATAATGCGGTTAGGAAATTGAAAATGTATATCCTTTCATAATATGTTTGAAAGAAATAAATAAAGCCCGTAGTAGCTAAGCCAAATAGTGCGGCAGTAAAGTAGAAAGTTCCCAGCACTCCGAGTTTAATACTCAATGTGATGTCTCCACGTCTGGCATCTTCCTGGTGCTGATAAATTTGGGTCATGGGGTAGTTGCCCCACAGCATCAGGCTGGCAATAAAACCGACTGTTAAGACTTTGGGATTTAGGGCCGTTCCGATATCAAAATCATTAATGCCCACATAGCACATAATTATGGTGAAGCATCCTTGAAAAACTCCGGTAATGATCCAACCCGTGACAGGATATTTTTTTAATCTAACGGATGGATGACTGTAGGCCTTAGAGGCCAATCCGTAAATAAAAAGCATCAGGGCAAACTGCCAGTTCAATTTTATTACGCCAAGAACGATGGCGAGCAGATCGAACAAAAGGGCAAGAAAATACAACCCCCGGTTAACCGGTGGAGGGTTTTTTAATCCCCCAATGCTTTGCTCATCTTTATCAAAATAACTATTGAACCCATTGCTGGCCGGGTACAAAAGTAGGTGAAGGATCACCAACACCCACAACATGCGCGCTTGGTTTAGGTTGGGTGACAGACCCAGGCTAAAAAGAAAAATGGGAAGGAGGAAATATGAAAAAGGAATTCGTAAGTGAAGCCATGACGAACGGGATAACATGGCTAAATAAACTACTTCAATGTGAATTCATTCGACTCATCTTCATTGCTGGTGTTACCATCTCGATCCATTATCCGGATTTTTACTTTTAACGTTTTGTTGGCGAGCTGTGCGTAAAAAGACGTTGAAAGGATTTTATATGTAATGGTTCCTTCCAGGGGTAACTTATTGTCGAAGTCCTTGTCTTTGGCTAAGACAGGCAACCTTCCATTCAGGCCGTGAACCTCACAATTGGACACAAATTGATTGAAGTTGAATTTATTAAATGTCGCTCCGCTTTTTACATATAAATCCATAAACAAATTGCTGTATCTGGGGTTCAACTGCATGTAGAACGTGTCAATGGTCACAGGACTGGGGCCTGCACTATTAATCAATACATAATAATTTGTACAATCAAAGGGTGATGTGTATTCCGGCAAAGTATCGTAGTCGGCAGATGTCCGCCTAAACTTATAGGTTACGTAATCATCAATATTGTTGGTATCAATGTAGGAAATCTTAGTGCAAGGTGCCTTAACGCCTGGCTCACATGTCGCCCTGGGGCTCGTGAGAAAATGCCAGCGCTCATTAAAAGGTGGATTAGTTTCGGTGCCGTCAACCCCGATATTACCATCGCCATCCTTAAAATTTATAGTAACAATTAACGAGTCTGGAGTATTGGCCCCCGCCACCTCTTTAACTCTAACACCTTCAATCTTAATGCTTGGGATAATAGAGAACTCAGGAGGTTCAAAGCACGAACCAATCAGCATCAAGCCAATTAAACAGAGAATATTCAGAATGCGCTTCATTGTCTAAATTCGGGGCTTAATCAGGAATAGATTTGAACACATTTGTTGAATTCGAAAAGGAACTTTCACAAATAAACGAAAATAACTTCGATGAAATTGCATGGCGTTTATTCCACTTTCAAGCCAGGCATAACCCAGTTTACAGCAGTTATTTAAATCATGTAAAAATTGACCCCGATAAAATAAAATCTTTGGAGGAAATCCCTTTTTTGCCTATTCGATTTTTTAAAAATCATGAAATAAAAACTGGCGATTGGTCAACCCAACGAACCTATAAAAGCAGCGGCACCACCGAATCCATCCGATCGTTTCACCATTTGTGGGACGAGCCCTTTTATTTGAATCACGCGGCATCCACATTCGAAAAGTTCTTCGGTTCACTCAAACAATTCCACATCCTGGCCTTGCTTCCTTCCTATGACACGGGGCATTCTTCATTAGTTGCTATGGCCAGGTACTTTATTGCTCAGTCAGGTTCGGATGATTCTGGTTTTTACTTTTCTGAGACAACAAAATTGATCGAGCTGATCGATCGGTTAAAATATTCTGATAAACGCACAATATTGTTTGGTGTGAGCCACTCCCTGTTAGATTTAGCCGGGCAAGGCCCCTACTCTTTCAATAACCTATTGGTCATTGAAACCGGGGGTATGAAAGGCAAAAAAGAAGAACTGACGCGGATGGATCTGCACAAGAAAATCAAGCTGGGGATTGGAACTCTGCAAGTTTGTTCCGAATACGGTATGACGGAACTATGCAGCCAGGCTTACTCCAAAGCGGAAGGTGTATTTCAATGTGCCCCCACCATGAAAGTGCTAATCAAAGAAATAAATGACCCATTTTCCATAACTGATGCCACCGGAATAATTAATGTTATTGACCTGGCCAATTTCCATTCGTGCTGCTTTATAGAGACCCAAGACCTTGGCAGGGTTACCGAAAATGGCTTCGAAGTATTAGGAAGGGCAGATAACAGCGAGGCGCGGGGCTGTAACTTAATGATTGGCTCGTAACCCTCCTGGAATACTTAAACAGGCAATGAATGCCCAATAATTTGCTTTAATTTGAAAGATTGATATTTTTGCTAAACCAAACGATTCATTTATGAAAAAAGTAGTTGCCTTTATCGTTCTAGCCGCCATGCTTGCAGCCTGCAGCCAGTACACCTGCCCAACCTACGCAAAGAAGGAAGTGAAGAAGGCTGACCTGCCTGCCGGACAGGCTGGGAAGAAGATATAGTCTTCTTTACAGGTACTTTTTTACATCAGCATCGGTGATCTGCTGACCGCTCATGATCACCAACCGCTCTACTACATTCCTTAATTCACGGATGTTCCCAGTCCAGGGATGTTTCGCTAACTCTGTGAAGGCTTTTCCGGAAAATTCTTTAGACTTTGACTTACTTTCTTCACCTATATCAACCAGAAATTTTTTAACGAGGTCAGGCAAGTCCTCAAGCCGGTCTTTCAACGCAGGCACTTTAATCACGATCACACTCAGCCGGTGATACAAATCTTCCCGGAACCGGTTCCCCGCAATCTCTTTTTTCAAATCTTTGTTGGTTGCGGCAATAACCCGAACGTTCACGCTGATATCCTTTTCCCCTCCTACTCTCGTAATCCGGTTCTCCTGCAGAGCCCGTAATACTTTCGCTTGTGCCGGTAAACTCATATCGCCAATCTCATCCAAAAAAAGCGTTCCGCCATCGGCTTGCTCAAATTTTCCCAGCCTTTGTTTGATGGCAGAAGTGAATGATCCTTTCTCATGACCGAACAGTTCACTTTCGATTAACTCTGATGGAATGGCCGCACAGTTTACTTCCACAAAAGGCATGGTTGATCTCCCGCTGTTTTCATGGACAGCTCTGGCTACCAATTCTTTCCCTGAACCATTGGGGCCAGTGATTAACACGCGCACATCAGTGGGGGCAACTTTGGCAATCACTTCACGCACTTCGGCCAGCGCTTTTGAGTTACCCACCATCTCAAATTTCCGGGAAATTTTTTTCCTGAGCGTTTTGGTTTCCGCCACAAGCTTATCCTTGTCGAGGGCGTTGCGCAGGGTAATTAACAGGCGGTTGAGGTCGGGCGGCTTTTGAAGAAAATCAAACGCCCCGATTTTAGTGGCATCAACTGCCATCTCCGTTGAGCCGTGGGCCGAGATCATGATAAAGGTTGATGTGATCTCGGCTTCTTTTGCTTTGCGCAACACTTCCATGCCATCCATTTTTGGCATTTTGATATCGCAGAAAACAACTTCGTATTGATTGGATTGCAACAACGCAAATCCTTCCGCTCCATCTTTTGCCTCATCAACATCCAGTTTCAACTCCTTTTGATCTTTGAGAATATCTTTCAGCACAGCCCGGATGCTGGCTTCATCTTCAATTATCAGTATTCTTGGCATGGACTCTATTATTGTTGTCAGGCACTCAGGCAAATATGATTTAAAGATCAGAAGGTAAAAACTATCAAGGGTAGAAAATTTTTATTATTGACATCCTGCTACCTTTGATTTTTTAACAAAGAAAAGATGAAAGTATTGGCCTTCATAGTAGGCATGACCATGCTGATCGCTATTGAAATCCTCCGGGTTTATTTCATCATGCCCTTTCCGGGAAGCCAGGAAGATGAGTCGGTGCAAGTTGCTTACTTCCTGAATCAGTACATGGTCTATTTCCGGGCGTTGGGTATATTGATCGCAGCCTATCCCGCTTATTTGTTTTTAAAAAAGGGTTCGCAAACAATAAAAATAATTGTAACTGTAGTGTTGATTTTTTATGGCTTTGTGGTCTATACTTTTAATTTCCGGTTCCTGGCTGATACGATATTTCTTCAGCTTGAAAACAAAACGTTTGCATCGGTTATAGAAAATAAGGTTTCTGAAAAGCAACTGGTGTTGGGGGTTAGTATTCAAAATCAAAGCAAAGCCTATCCCATCGAAATAATCGGATACCATCACCAGGTGCGCGATACCCTTGGTGGAAAGTCCATCATGGTAACGTATTGCACCGTTTGCCGGTCGGGAAGGGTGTTCAGTCCTGTGGTCAATGGTGAACAAGAAGATTTTCGCCTCGTGGGCATGGATCATTACAATGCCATGTTCGAAGATAATACCACGGGCAGTTGGTGGAGGCAGGTGAACGGTGAAGCCATCGTTGGACCATTGGCCGGGCAAATGTTAATGGAAATACCGGCCGAACAAATGACACTTGCTGCATGGATCAACCGGCATCCCGAAACCTTGATCCTCCAGCCCGATCCTCTTTTTAAAGACGCGTATAAAGAATTGGAGGATTTCGATGAAGGGAAAATGACCGGACGGTTAGAAAATAAAGATTCACTTTCGTGGAAGGATAAGTCATGGGTGATTGGCGTGCAGGTTGGCTCACGCTCTAGGGCTTACGACTGGATTGAACTTCAATCAGCTCGGATAATTGAAGACACGGTGAGTTCAACACCCCTGCTGGTTGCGGTTGAACCCGATTCCGCCTCATTCCACGTCTTCAGCCGGATAATTGAGTCGGACACACTTTCTTTTTTTAAGTCCGGTGATGGAAACAATTTACAAGATTCAAAAACAAAATCCATTTGGACCTGGAGTGGCCGGTGCGTGGATGGACAATTAAAAGGAAAAGCGTTGACTGTAATACAATCCTACCAGGAATACTGGCATTCTTGGAGGATGTTCAGGGGAGAAGATGCATTCCACAGAAATGTCAGTCCTTAATCTGGATTTACCATTGCTGTCATGGTTTCAAACACTTTGGACTTTAACTGGGCGAGGTCCTTGGCAGTGTAGGCATTAGTTGAGATTTCTGCTCCAATAAAAATTTTTATTTTTCCAGGAAGAATTTTAAATTTCCCTGGAGGCATTAGTTTACCGGCTCCGCTAATCATGATGGGCAATATGGGTTGTTTAGTTTCTAATGCAATCCTGAAGGCACCGTCTTTGAAAGGTTGCAACAATTCTTTAGAGCGGTTTTGAGTTCCCTCGGGGAAAATTAAAATGGAAATTCCTTTGGCGAGAGTATTCGATAATTTCTCCAGGCTCTTCACCCGGCTGTCATGATCGGAGCGATCAACTATTACCGTAGCGGCCCGGGCAATCCATCCAAAGATTGGGATTTTAAGAAGTTCTTTTTTCGCCAGTGGACGAAATTGACCCGGCAACGCTAAGCACAACCCCGGGATGTCTAAGAATGAAGTATGGTTGCTCACATAGATATATGATTTTTTTCGGTTGATGTTCTCCCGGCCAGAAATTTCGTATGAAATAAAGTTAAGTTTGCTAAACAGCCACGACCAAAGCCGGAGAAAAAAGAAGGTTACCCGCACACCCTGCTCGCCAAACAAAGGCGGAATTAGAAATCCCGGAAGGAATAGAATCATGAAGAAGGTGAACACGAACAGAACCCAGGCAATATATAGGTAGCGGAAAATTTTCAAAGTATGGCTAGTTTAGCGGTTCAAAGTAAAACAACGATGGACAGTAAAACAATTACTTCAATGATTGATGTCGATACGAACAGATTATTTAATAATTCCATAATTTGAACGCAAATTCTATTCATGAAAAAATTATTCTGCCTCCTTTTAGTAGCCATCCAAATAAATGCCGTTGCCCAGAAAGAAAACAAGTTTATCAAACCCGAAAATGTTACCCGGATTATTAAGACCCTGTCTGCCGATGACATGATGGGCAGGCCTGCCGATAACCCACAGGCCATTGAAAAGGCAACTGCCTTTATTGAAAAAGAGTTTAAGAAAATCGGGTTGAAGCCATTGAACGGGTTGAGCGGGTTTCGCCAGGAGTTTTCGAAGGAGAGGATCAGGCCTGATAAATTAGAAGTGGTAATCAACGGTGAAAAGGTTTCAGCCACTAATGCTCTGCTGGTAACGGAAAAAACTCAACTTGATATTTCATCCGGCCTTGCCATAAAGACCATCGAAGTTGATACTTCGGCTGATAATGCGAGACAATATTTTTTAAACAAAGCCTTCGGCATGTCAAGGGATACGGCAAGCGCTTTGATTATTGTGGCTGATGAATTTAAAGACAGTTTCGAAGAGTTTAAGGGTTTCTTTAAGAGCCGGTTCACCAACAACCGGAAGGGCACTAAGATTTTTGTATTGGGTAAATACTCCACTGCTTCTTACTCCATAAAAGCAACTCAGAAAAAAGAAATAATTAAAATGGCGAATGTGGCAGGTATGCTGGAAGGAAAAACAAAACCGGATGAGGTTGTTTTGTTCTCCGCCCACTACGATCATATCGGGATTCTTAAAAGTGTGGATGGCGACTCCATTGCCAATGGCGCAGACGATGATGCCAGCGGAACCACTGCCGTGATTGAGTTGGCGCGTTATTTTAAAAAGCTTAAGAACAACAACCGTTCTTTGATTTTCGTGGCCTTCACGGCCGAAGAGATTGGCGGGTTCGGCTCGCGATATTTTTCAGAACAAATTAATCCCGACAAAGTGGTAGCCATGTTTAATATTGAGATGATTGGCAAGCCCTCGAAGTTCGGACAAAACACTGCGTGGATAACAGGTTATGAACGATCGGACTTCGGGGAAATCCTGCAAAAAAATTTAACTGGCACTCCATTTCAATTCAAGCCCGACCCTTATCCCGAACAAAACTTATTTTACCGGTCCGACAATGCAACCCTGGCAAGACTGGGTGTTCCCGCCCACTCCATCTCCACCGATGAAATTGACATTGATAAACTCTATCATTCGGTGAATGATGAATTTGAAAGTATGAACATTCAAAATATTGTCTCCACTATCAGGGCGATTGCGCTCAGTTCCAAAACTATAGTGAGCGGAGTTGACACACCGAAACGGATTGATAAGGCAACAGTGAGGTAGGTGTCAGACACTTCAAAAGTGTTGCGGTAGGTGTCAGACACTTCAAAAGTGTCTGACACCTGGGCAGGGAAGCTATACACTGAAACGGATTATAAAGCCACGGTGAGGTAGGTGCGAGGCACTGCCAAAGAGTAAGCTAGGGCCGGACACTTCAAAAGTCTGACACCTGAAGACCCGCTGCTCGAATAACCAAGATTCGATTATTTTTGCGGCTTAACAGACCGATACAATGGCCGAGTACAGTAAGGAAGAGATAAA
>JAYUHI010000393.1:0-3735 GCA_043767095.1 Bacteroidota bacterium | reverse complement strand
GAAAAAACGAAAGGGATTGGAAAAGATGAATACCAGGTGTTGTTGTATGAATTTAAGGACGGCCTCAATAAATATCTTTCCTCCGCCAAAGGAAAAGTAAAGTCATTGACTGAACTGATTGCCTTCAACAAACAAAACGAAGCGAATGCCATGCCTTATTTTAAACAAGACATTTTGGAAGAGTCGGAGGCTAAGGGAAATCTTGAAACCAAAGAATACACAGAGGCCCTGAAAAACATTCTCGCCAAAACCCGCGATGCCATCAACAACACGCTGAGTGAATTAAAACTGCACACCATTGCAGGCCCATCGTATGGCCCCTCGTGGTGCATTGATTGGGTGAATGGGGATTACAGTACCGGCTATGGCTTCTCCTCCCCTGCTGCCATCGCAGGGTATCCGCACATTTCCGTGCCCATGGGTTTTGTTTCCAATCTACCGGTTGGGTTGTCTTTTTTTGGAAGAGCTTATGATGAAGCAGGCCTGTTGAGTATTGCTTATGCTTACGAGCAAGTTTCGAAGAACAGAAAGGCACCTGAGTTTTTGAAAACAAATTTGGTTTAATCAGTCCACTGACCACGGTCGACTGTCCACGGTGGCATTAATCACCGAATCGTAAACGGCAAACACCACAATTTTTTCGGGTTTGCCAATGATGTAAAGGTATCATTCTCGCTAAGTCGTCTGACCACTTGAAGTGGTCTGACGACTATACAGGAAAAAGAAAGTTCGAAAATATTGTAAATTGTAATGTGAAGAAGAGAAGCTTTATTTATCAAGATTAAAGGGAGGTCTTAAAATAAAAAACCCGGCTTCATACACCAGCATCTGATATCTGGGAGAGGAAGTACCGGGACGGTAGAACAAAGATACAATTACCGTATTGCTGAACATAAGGGGCGCCCTAAAATAAAACACTTGGCACAAAAAATTAGATTAAACTCAATTTCCCCACCGCACTGCAACCGGGAGAGATTTTGTCTCGTCCTGATCATTGACGATCAACTTAGCCTGCTCTACATCACTCTCAAAAACATGCAGCCTTGTTCCGGAAAAACTATTCGCAGGCAACGGATATAAACTGGATATATTCTCATCTGTAAGGAAACACGGAATGCCATACGCGTCTAATTTGGTTTTGATGATGTTGGCGTCAATTACCGAATCATAAACGGCAAAGACAACAATTTTTTCGGGCTTGTCCATGTTACTGTTTTACGAATCTGCAAACGAAACCTCCACCCGGTGCCATTCTTATGGTTATTGATTCCGATTTTTCGGTGATCATTTCCTTGCGCTGATAGTCGCGCGGGTTTTTGGTTGCATTCAATCCATCCGAATACCAAGTTGACTGAAACTTTCCCTCCCCTAAAAAATCCAAATTTATTTCAAACTCCCTCAGCTCCCAATCAGTCAAACCGGCCAGATACCAGGCGTTATCTTTTCGCCTCGCAATAATTATATAGTCACCGAGTTTGGCTTCTATCACTTTGGTTTCATCCCACACGGTGGGGATAGAACCCAGAAATTCCATGTACTCCGGTTCCCTCCACGCATCGGATGGATTTCCCGAAAACATTTGGAGCGGGCTCTCATACACCACAAACATGGCGAGTTGATGGCACCGCGTTCCTTGTGACGAAACACGTTCCGGTGTTGGACGATGCAATTCTTTTGACGCGTTCTCGAAAAATCCCGGCTCATAATCCATCGGCCCGGCTGTCATTCTGATAAAGGGTATCAGCAAATCATGTTCTGGGCTGGCCTTGCTGCTCCAGATGTTATACTCCGAACCCAACACACCTTCCCTGGTTATGGAGTTTGGATAAGTCCGGTCGAAGCCTGCATTTTTAAACGCGCCATGAAACATCACCATGATTTTATGCTTGGCACAAGCCTCAGCCACGCGCTGATAAAATTGCATCATCTGCTGATCATCGCGATCCATAAAATCAGTCATGATGGCTTTCACACCAAGCCGGTTGAATTCTGTGAGCGCTGGCTCCAATTGTTTTTCAAGCGTCATGGAGAGTGTCCACAAAATCAACCCGATGCCTTTTTGTTTTGCATAGCGGGAGATTTCTTCCAGGTCAAGGCCGGGGGTAATTTTAAATAAATCGCTGTAGTCCGACCAACCGGCATCCAGCATCACATAATTCAAATGAAAGCGCTCGGCAAAATCAATGTAGTATTTGTAAGTGGCGGTATTGAGGCCGGCTTTGAACGGCACATTGTAAAGGTTAATGCCACAAATCCATTCTTCGGTACTCATGCCGGGCTTCACCCAACTCCAATCGCGTGCGGCAGGTTTTGAACCGAGGCGGTAAACCAAATCGTTCATGAGCAGGTCTCCATCATTTTTCGCAAAGCCTATCACACGCCAGGGAAAATTTCTACTCCCGTTTGTTTTGGCGATGAAATCCTTTCGTTGCACCACCACTTTTTGTTTGAACTCTCCGCCCTGAATTTCTTCCCGGGCAGGGTACCCGGCCAACAAGCCTCTCAATTCTCCACCACCATTTCCCGACAGGAACATGCCGGGATAATCAAGTAAGTCGGATTCAGTGAGAAATACTTTGGAGTGATTGAGGTCAATCAGCACGGGACTAAATCCAACATGGGCGGGAGAAAGTTCATTTAACTTTTTTATGGAATACGGTTCTTCAAAGCTGGTATGAAAGACATCGGCTTGTTCTCGCTTTTGAACTTCAGAGAAATAAACAAGAGGATTGTTGGGGAACCGGAACCGGGCAAGTTCATTCTTCACCACAACACTATCTTTCATTTGCAACTCAAACCGGTAGGCTATGCCATCATCGTATGCCCGGAATATGATCGAGAAGTTTTCTTTGAACCGGAGAGTGAGTTCATTGTAGCGATCGGGAATAACTTTTCGTTTATGAGGAACCGGGTTAATGATGGAATCCCGAACCGACCGCGTTTGGCTTTTAACCAATTTTGAGTTTATGCCCAGCCATTGGCCATTGTTCATTTGCATGGCGATTGGTGAGGATAAAAGAAGGCTCTCACCACCTGATTGAACGGAGAACCGAACGGTGTCCCAGGTTTCAATCAACACGCTCAGGTTTCCCGAAAGAGATTTCAGCCCGATAGGCTTTTGAGCGTAAATCGCCACAAAGCAAAATACAAAGCAGGCTGTGTGAAGAAGTCTATGTTTCATTGTTCCTCAAAAATGAAAGTTAGTGAATATTGATTTGTTTGTTAAGTCGTCTGACCACTTCAAGGGGTCTTGACAATTAAATTGAAAAAATAAGGTTGAAAATTTTGTAAATTGTACCGTGAAGAAGAGAAAAGTAATTTAAGACTTCACGATTAAAGGTATGGGACTAATTAAAGAACCCTTGGACGTTGACTTTGTGGTTGACCCAAGACCGTTGACGGAGAAAGAGAGAAAGATGATCAGCGATTTTATTAAAGCTGACAAATTGAAAAGAGCCAGGAAAACTGACCCCACAAAAGCAAGGAGGACGCGAAAGAAACGTCAGGCGGCTGTTAGTTGACATAATACTCCATGTCAGAGTGAACGAGATTGTTAAGTCGTCTGACCACTTGAAGTGGTCTTGACGACTAAACTATAAAAAGAAAGTTTGAAAATTTTGTAAATTAAAGCGTGAGGAAGAGAAAAGGCATTTATCTGAACTTCACGATAAAAGGGAGGTATTAAAAATAAAAAACCCGGCTTCATACACCAGCATCTGATATCTGGGAGAGGAA
>JAYUHI010000392.1:0-8845 GCA_043767095.1 Bacteroidota bacterium | reverse complement strand
GGGCGCTTCATTAAAAAGGCATCGCTGAAAATAGTTTGCTCTCGCTCGGCCAATGATTGTTCGAGTTGCTCGGTCATTTTAATGTGAAGCAACTGGCGCTGGTAGTTCCATTCATACAAGGCATGACCGGCATCCAACCCTTCATAACATTGCAGGCGAATTAAATCCGTTTGCAAGGCGCTGGCCAATACTTTGGCGATTTCAGTTTTACCGACTCCCGCAGGGCCTTCAACCAACAATGGTTTTTTTAATTTGATGGACAGAAAAACGGACATGGCCACGGAATCATCGGTGATGTAGCCTTGTTGAAACAGGAGCTTATGAACGTCTTTTAGATTGATAAGATTTGAATTAACCACAAGAGTTGTTTACAGGTTAAAAGAAAAAGGCGGCTTTTGAAACCGCCTGTTTGGTTAGCTACTTAAGCCACCGCCTGCAATGCCCGCTTCAAATAAACCTTAGCTAAATGTTTCCGGTATTTTTCCGAAGCGAAACTATCACTCCTGATTGTCACCCCTTCGGCAGCAGCCTTGCTCGCATTTTCGATGGAGGCTGCATCTAATTTACCCGTCAATTTCTCTGCGGCAGCATCGCGAAAAGCAGTAGATGCAACACCGGTGAAGGCAATGTTGGTTTTGTCGCCCTGGCGAACCACCGCACAACCAACAACAGCAAACCGTGAGGCAGGCTGTGGGAATTTCAAATAAATGCTCTTCCCTGAAGGAATCGGAAAATGCACAGCCGTAATTATTTCCTGTGGATGCAAAGACGTAGAGAATACGCTGGTAATGAAATCGGCAGCCTTGATGTTGCGCTCGCCTTTGGGGCCTTTCACCAAAATGGTGGCATCGGCAGCAAGGACTGCGGCAGGCCAATCGGCAGCCGGGTCCGCATGGGCAAGGCTTCCGCCAAGGGTGCCTTTATTTCGCACCTGAATATCGCCAATGCTTTTGGCGGTTTGAGCAAGCATGGGAAATTTTTGATTAACGATTTTATTGGACGCTACGTCAGCATGCGTGGTGGCCGCTCCAATCTTAATGACTCCATTGGACTCAACAATTCCTTTGAGAGATTGAATGGATCCAATGTCAATTAAGTTTCCGACCTGGTTAATCCTGAGTTTTAAGGTTGGGATTAAACTATGCCCGCCAGCCAGCAACTTCGAGTCGCCAGTTAAAGCTTTGATGGCTTCATCAACTGAATTCGCTTTTTGATATGTGAAAGAGGATGGTATCATGGGAATTTTATATTTTGGATTTACGATTTTAGATTTTACTACGTCCAACCTGTTTTGTTTTTAATTCAATGCATTCCAGACCCGTTCGGAAGTTAAAGGCATTTCAATGTCTTTCACTTTCTTACCTGCACTCCACAATGCATCAATCACTGCGTTTACAACAGCCGGTGTCGAGCCAATCGTTCCTGCCTCACCTGCTCCTTTCACGCCCAGCGGGTTGTGCGGACAAGGCGTAACCTGCGAACCTGTTTCAATCATAGGTACATCATCGGCCCGCGGCATGCAGTAATCCAGGTAAGAACCGGTGGTGAGTTGGCCGTCTTCATCGTATTTCGCTCCTTCAAATAAGGCTTGACCAATTCCCTGAACAACACCTCCATGAATTTGTCCTTCCACGATCATGGGGTTGATCACGTTGCCTACATCATCAACTGATATGAATCTTTTCAGAGTAACTTTTCCCGTTTCCTTATCCACCTCCACCACCGCGATGTGACATCCGAAAGGGTAAGTGAAATTGGCCGGGTCATAGAAACTGCTGAAATCCAAACCGGGCTCAAGGTCTTTTGGATAGACATGAGGCACGTAAGCCGTGAGCGCCACATCGCCAAAGCCCAAAGACTTGTCGGTTCCTTTCACTGTAAATTTTCCGTTTGCGAAAGTGATATCATCGGCACTGGCTTCGAGTTTGTGCGCTGCAATCTTTTTTCCTTTCTCTATAATCTTCTCGATGCTTTTGACAATGGCGGAGCCGCCCACTGCAATACTTCTGGAACCATAAGTACCCATTCCAAAAGCAACACTGTCGCTGTCGCCATGAACAATATCCACATCGTCCATACTGATGCCCAACTTATCGGCCACTACTTGTGCGAAGGTGGTTTCGTGTCCCTGCCCGTGAGAATGTGATCCGGTAAAGACACTTACTTTTCCCGTTGGCTGAACGCGCACCTGGCCAACTTCAAAGAGTCCTGCTCGTGCACCCAGCGAGCCTACAACAGCCGATGGAGCAATGCCGCAGGCTTCAATGTAAGTAGAGAATCCAACCCCAATCAGTTTGCCGTCTTTTGCTGCTTCTTTCTGTTTCTTCCGAATGTCATCGTAACCCAACATCTCAAGGCCTTTCTTCAATACGCCTTCATAATTGCCGCTGTCGTATTGCAACGCGACTTGTGTTTGATACCCTGGTTGGTTCACGCCATCGAATGGAGGAATGAAATTTTTGAAACGCAATTGAACCGGGTCAACACCCATTTCCAAAGCGCCAAGATCAATCAACCGTTCGAGTAAATACGTTGCCTCTGGCCGGCCAGCCCCTCGATATGCGTCCACCGGTGTGGTGTTGGTGAACACGGCCGTTACGTCCACATTAATTTTAGGTGTGGTATATAAACCCTGGAGCAAAGTGCCATGCAGATAAGTAGGCACGCAACTGCTGAAGGTAGAAAGGTATGCGCCCAGGTTGGCAAACGTTTTCACGCGAAGGGCAACAATTTTTCCGTCCTTATCGAAGCCCATCTCAGCCTTGGTAACATGGTCGCGACCGTGAGCATCAAGCAAGAAGCTTTCACTGCGTTCGGCAGTCCATTTGATGGGCCGCAGGATTTGTCTTGAACACCAAGTGACCAACGCTTCTTCTGTGTAGTGATAAATTTTGCTCCCAAATCCACCGCCCACATCGGGGCCAACCACACGCACTTTATGTTCTGGAAGACCTAAAACAAATGCGCACATTAACAGGCGGATCAGGTGCGGGTTTTGGGTGCTGGTGTAAAGTGTGTACTTATCGCTCGTTGAATCATACGATCCAATGTAGCTGCGTGGCTCCATCGCATTGGGCACCAGGCGCTGGTTTACAAATTCAAGTGAAGTAACGTGAGATGCGCCTGTCATAGCCGCGTCCACCTCGGCTTTCGGGTTGCCGAGTTCCCAATCAAAACAGATATTGTTCGGCACATCATCATGCACCAGTGGCGCGCCCGGCTTCACCGCTTCGGCTGCATTGGTAACGCACGGCAATTTTTCATATTCAACCACCACGGCTTCAACAGCATCTTTAGCTTGCTCTCTTGTTTCGGCAATGATAACGGCAACAGGGTCGCCCACATGCCGGGTTTTATCGGCCACCAACAGCGGGTGCTTGGGTTCTTTCATCGTAGAACCATTTTTGAAATTCACCTGCCATCCGCAAGGCACGCCATTCAGGGCAGCCACATCGGCTCCTGTGAAAACGGCAACAACGCCAGGCATTTTCTTAGCTTTTGAAACATCCACTTTCTTCACGCGCGCATGCCCATATGGACTGCGCACAAATGCCGCGAAGGTCATGCCCACCAGGGTGATGTCGTCTGTATAATTTCCTTTTCCGGTGATGAACCGCTTGTCCTCAACCCGCTTAACTGATTGTCCTATATAAGTGCTCATAGATTTCGGTTTAAAGTTTTTCGGCTGCGTATTGAATTGACTTCACAATATTATGATAGCCCGTGCACCGGCAGATATTGCCTTCGAGGGCGTGCCGGATTTCTTCTTCCGTTGGCTTCGGGTTGCTTTTGAGAAAATCGGCAGCCGTCATAATCATGCCGGGTGTGCAGAAGCCGCATTGCAAACCGTGCATTTCTTTGAAGCCTTCCTGCAACGGATGGAGGGTTCCGTTAGCAGCAAGACCTTCGATGGTAGTAACCTCACATCCATCGGCCTGAACGGCCAGCATGGTGCAACTCTTAACAGCGCTTCCGTTAACATGAATGGTGCAGGCGCCACAACTGCTGGTGTCGCAGCCCACATGAGTGCCGGTGAGGCGCAGCACATCGCGCAGGTAGTGAACGAGCAGGAGTCTGGGTTCAACATCGTGTGAGTATTTCACACCGTTGACTGTAACATTGATTCTCATAGGACTAAAAGTTTGGTTTATGTGAATTCAGTGAATTTCAGTTCCGGGCCTTCGGGCGCATGCCCGACTTCACCAAATCGTTTCCACAGAATCTGCGGTCTGTAAACTGGATTAGAAAGTTAGACATTTACCCACACCAGCCAAATATGAAGATTGATTATTGGTGAAGGATTTAGGACACAACTGATTTTGAAACCCAGAAAGGTTATTGGTTCATTTTAGGAATGGTCTTGAGCCTGATGGTGGGGAATAAAAAAAGCCCAAAATTTTAGTCTATCTTTGAACCCTTCATGACGCAGGCCCAAACTATAGCCCTTTATCAACCACTATTGGTAACCGTTGCCAACAACCTGGTGCGGTGCAAGCAGGATGCTGAAGACATTGTGCAGGAGGCTTTTCTGAGATGGCTCAGTATTGATACCAGCAAAATTGAAAATACAAAAGCCTACCTCATCAAGGCAGTAACCAACAGTTGTTTGAACCACCTGCAGTCTTTCCGAAAGAAAAAGCAGGAATATCTGGACTCCATTCATTTCGATGAGTTTCTTCACCGGATCAAGGAGAGTAATTTCAGTCACCTGGATTTAGACATCAATATGAAGGATGCCTTTAAAATATTGCAGGGAAAGCTGGAGCCTCTGGAACGTGCTGTCTTTTTGATGAAAGAAGTTTTCGATTTTGATTATGATTCTATTCAGCAAGCCCTGAATAAAAAGCAAGATCACTGCCGCCAGTTATTGTGCCGGGCGAGGAAGAAACTGGCCCAAGGTTCATCGGGCATTCATTTTGAAATGCCTAATGTTTCGAAAATGCTTGACTCCTTCCGGGAGGCCTGCCAGAGAGAGAACGTGGAGAAGTTTGTGCAGGAATTGAAAAGGGATATTACTGCTTCCATGAAGAGCGGAGAAGTTTAGATTCTCCCCATTCCGCTTAGCTCTTAAATCCAGATCAGTATTGATTTTTCCAAAAACCTGTACATCTTTGCACCCCTTTTAAAGGATAATACAAGACAATCATGAAACGCACATTTCAACCCTCGACCAGAAAAAGAAAGAACAAACACGGTTTCCGTGAACGAATGGCTACTGCTAATGGCCGCAGGGTATTGGCCAGCCGCAGAAAAAAAGGGCGCAAGAAACTCACCGTTTCTGACGAAAAGACCTTCAAGAAGAAGTAATCTCAACTTAAATAATCGGCCTTGCCGGTTAACCACAGAAATCCAATCGAGAGTCACCCCCTCTCCTTTTGGAGAGGGGGCCGGGGGGTGAGGTTATGGGCGAATTCTCATTTTCCAAACAAGAAAGACTTAGAAAAAAGAAAGACATCGAGTCTCTCTTTGGTGGAGGTAAGTCGCTCAATCTTCCACCCCTCCGGGTACTTTTCAAGCCCAATTCTGATCAATCAATTTCAACCCATCAAGTTCTGTTCAGCGTTCCGGTCAGAAATTTCAAAAGAGCAGTTGATCGGAATCTAATCAAACGCAGGCTTCGCGAGGCCTATCGTTTAAATAAGTCAAAGTTGCTGACCGGAACAAAACTCATGGTTGCGTATATTTACAAAGCCAAAGAAATTCTCCCTTTTTCGGTGATTGAGGAAAAGATGGTGCAATCGTTTAAAAGATTGAATCAATGAAAAAAATATATAAAATATCCCTTTCGATTTTAGTTATAATAATCGGGGCATGGGCTTATCGCCCTGCCGAGAAATATTTCGAAATAGCCAAGAGCCTCGATATTTTTTCCACCTTATTCAAAGAGGTAAACATCTATTATGTTGATGAGGTTGATCCAAAGAAATTAATTGACAGGGGCATTTCCGAAATGCTCAACACGCTTGATCCGTACACAGATTATATTGCTGAAGAAAATGCAGAATCGTTCAGCATACAAACTACCGGGCAGTATGCAGGAATAGGAGCGTTGATAGGATTGGTTAATAAAAAAACAGTTATCCGGCAAACATATGCAGGGTTTCCCGCTCATAATGCTGGCCTTAAAGTGGGTGATGAATTGATTTCCATCGATGGAAAAAATGTTCAGGGAAAACCAGCCGGTGAAGTGAGTGCGTTGCTGAAAGGTATTCCAAAATCTGAAGTTGAAGTTGTTGTAAAAAGGAGTGGATCTACATCAGATCTTTCGTTCAAAATCAAAAGAGAGAAAATTAAAGTCAGCAACGTGGTTTGCCAGGAGTTAGTTGGCGATGCTGGTTATATCAAGCTCGATGATTTTACCCCCGGTGCTGCCAGGGAAGTTGAAAATGCCATTGTTAGATTAAAAAAGGAGGGGGCCAAAGGAATTATTATAGACTTGCGCGACAATGGCGGAGGCCTGATGTTCGAAGCTGTTAATATTGTCAACCTGTTTATTCCTAAAGGCTTGGAAGTTGTTTCTACGAAAGGAAAAGTAGAGGAATGGAATAAAACCTATAGTACACTGAGTCAACCTATAGACACCGCAACGCCATTAATTGTATTAGTGAGCGGCAACAGTGCGTCAGCCAGCGAAATTGTGGCCGGTGCGTTACAAGATTATGACCGTGCAGTTCTGATTGGAGAAAAAACGTTTGGAAAGGGATTAGTTCAAACCACCAGGCAACTGCCATTCAAGGCGCAATTAAAAGTAACTACAGCCAAGTATTATATCCCCAGCGGCCGGTGCATTCAGGCTCTTGACTACACCAACTGGAAGAGTGATGGAACCGTAAACAGAGTTGCCGATTCTTTAAAATCTACATTCAAAACAAAAAATGGAAGAACTGTTTTTGATGGTGGAGGTTTAGACCCAGACATCAAGGTGAATTCTTATGAAAATATTCCTGTATTAAATGGGCTGCTATCCGGTGATTATTTTTTCGAGTACGCCAGCCTTTTCTGCTCAAAGAATAATGCCCCGGCTGATCTGAAGCAATTAAATATCACGGAGAAAGACTATTCTGATTTTACATCCTGGCTCAAATCAAACAATTTCAAATACTCCACCGAACTGGAGCGTCAGGTTAAGATATTGACTGAGGCAGCGAAAGAGGATATCCCGAATGAAGAAGTGATGGCTGCCATTCAAAATCTTAAAGCCAGGATTGAGCAAACGAAGGAAAATGATTTAGTGCAATTTAAATCAGAAATCACTGCTGCTCTTAAATCGGAAATTGGTTTTCATTATGGTCTGCACACGGGTCGTTTCCTCGTTTCAGCCGGTTCAGATATGGAATTGCAAAAGGCCATCCAGGTAATTGCAGATTCGCCCCAATACAAAAAAATCCTTTTGGCATCCAATGGCATTGATTCTAAGCCTTGAGTCATCAACTTCGGTTTGCTCCGTTGCTGTGCACCTCGATGGAAAATTACTGGATTCAGAGTTTATTTCGGAGGCACGTGCTTCTTCTACCCGATTAATGGTTTCAGCCAGAAATCTTTTGGATAGAAACTCGATTATGCCAAACCAGGTAACTGCCCTTGCCGTGTCTTCTGGACCGGGGTCTTACACGGGCCTCCGCATAGCCACGTCTGCTGCGAAAGGATTTTGCTACGCGTTGAATGTTCCATTGATTGTCGTAAATAGTTTACTGGTTCTTTCTTATCCGGTTGTTAAAGAACAAGAATCAGATTTGTATTGTCCCATGCTCGATGCTCGGAGATCGGAAGTTTATTGTGTCATACTTAACGGTAGCTTAGAATTTGTAACGAAGGTTGAAGCACACGTTTTAACAACTGGAAGCTTCGAAAATGAGCTGGAACAAAATACGATTACTTTTTTTGGAGATGGTTCAGAGAAATTCAGCAAAATGGTAAACCATCCCCATGCAATTTTTGTTGATGGGGTTCAGCCCAATGCGAAAAATTTAGGGTACTTGGCCTTCGATAAGTATGTGAAAAGTGAGTTTGAAAGTGTTGAGCTTTTCGAGCCGTTTTATCTGAAGGACTTCATGGTTAAGAAGGCAAGCAATAAATTGGGCGTATAAAAATTTAAAAGAAAAAAAATTAAATCGCCTGTCACCCCTCTCTCCCGATGTTTCGGGATGGAGAGGGGCCGGGGCTGAAGCCATGGAAAACGAAATAATAAATAGAGTACAAAGTAGTTCTTTGGTAACATTGGATCTGGAAGAACTTTACGTTCCGGGCGAAAGAATCTTTTTTGATATCAAACCATTTTTATTTCAGGAATTGATTTTGAAAGAAAAAGATTTTCGCAGCTCATTGAAATCAAATGATTGGTCTGAATATACCAATAAGCATGTTGCTTTAGGGTGTACGGTCGAAGCAATCATTCCCACTTGGGCATATATGCTTGTAGCCATCGCTCTAAAACCTTTTGCAAAAACTATCTTATTTGGTTCCCTGCCAGACCTGGAGAAACATCTCTTTCGAAATTCCCTTTCCACCATAAATTGGGGATCATTTAATCAATCAAAAGTAGTGGTCAAAGGTTGCAGTAAAGTAGAAGTGCCAACCGAAATTTATGTTGAGGTTGCTGCGCGCCTGAAAGATGTGGCGGCAAGCATAATGTTTGGTGAAGCATGCAGCACCGTGCCATTGTTTAAAAGAGCAAGTCAAGCATAAGAATTGTTGTCATTGGTAATGGCACATTGGAGGTTCCCCCTTCGGGGGTCAGGGGGCTCGGTCAAAAAATCTTTCAAAGTCGTGTTTGCAGGATAAGAAAGGTCTGTTACCTTTGCAGTCCCGTTTTAAGGATGGATGGTTTTCGAGGGTGATTTGGGGC
>JAYUHI010000391.1:0-3740 GCA_043767095.1 Bacteroidota bacterium | reverse complement strand
GGGCTACAGCACGCTGTGCCAGGTCTGCGCCAGTTACACCTGCCGGGAAGCCGAGATAATTTTCAATGTGAGAACTTGTACCGGCCTGCCCACCGGGTGAGCTGCGTTCAATGACAAGAGTGCGCAACCCTTCGGACGCACCATAGACCGCATTGGCTAAGCCGGCCGGACCGCTGCCAATCACCACCAAATCATAAAATGCGCGCTTTGCTTTTGTTTGGATACCCGTTTTCTCGGCCAGTTGCAAATTGGTAGGAGCAACCAATGTTGAGCCATCGGGAAAAAATACAACGGGCAGATTTATCAGGTTATCGCTTAATGGTTTTACTAATTCATTCACCGAGGCGTCATCGTCAATGTCAATCCATTGATAAGGCACCTGGTTGCGCGACAAAAATTCTTTCACGTCAAAACTTTTCGCGCTCCACCGGGCACCAGCCACACGAATGCCATCGTAGGGTAATCTCACGTGTGTAGTCCAATGAGCAAGCAAATCATCGAGCACCGGAAATAATTTTTGCTCTGGAGGATCCCATGGTTTCATCAGGTAGTGATCGAGTCCAATTTCATTAATGCTCACAATGGCTGCTTCCGTATCGGCATAGGCCGTGAGTAAAACTCTTTTGGATTCAGGAAAAATTTTCATTAACGCGGCTAATAACTCTGTACCAGTCATCTCCGGCATCCGCTGGTCTGCGAGGAACAGCGCCACAGGCGTGGCTCGCTGCTTAAGCTGGCGGGCCGCTTCCATGGCTTCCTTCCCGGACGATGCCTTTAATATCCTGAATTCACTTTTATAATGTTGCCGTAAATCACGCTCCACCGATGCCAGTACTTCGGCATCATCATCCACACAGAAAATAACAGGTTTGTTAGCCATGATTTAAAAATGTTAGGGAATATTTTTTGGTAACGACACAACGAAAACAGTTTTCCCCGGCATCGACTGAACAGAAATTTTTCCCTTGTGCTTTTCTGTTACAATACCATAAGTGGTGGCAAGTCCAAGCCCCGTTCCTTTACCGGGTTCCTTCGTGGTGAAGAAGGGATCAAAAATACGGGACAAGTTTTTCTCAGAAATGCCCGGCCCGCTATCTTCAATTTCTATGGTAATATTTTGGCTATCTTCCATTGTCCGGATTGTGATTTCACCTTTGCCTTTCATGGCATCGATTGCGTTATCAAGAATATTAGTCCAGACTTGATTCAGTTCACTTCCATAAGCCGTGATGGGCGACAGATTACTGTACTGCCGATGGATGCTGACACCCGCTTTGAGTTTGCTTCTCAGAATAACGAGCGTGTTGTCGATGCCTTCGTGAACATTCACCTGCTGGATGGGCGCTTGGCCCAGGTAAGAATAATTTTTCATCGCCACCACAATTTCAGAAATCCGGCTTGAGCCTTCGCTCAGTTCATTCAACAACATATTGATGGGATAGAAATGCGCTGCCCAAACAAGTATGGGAAAAAAATTTTCCTTCTTGTATTGAACGGCTAATTGTTGAAGTGAGGTGACATCGTAGTTCATACCCAAAAGCCAGGGCGCATACTCCCAACTGTTTTCAATTTCATTTTCGTTCAGCCAATCTTCAATGGCCGATTCTTGGTCGGAACGCTCCACAGAAGAAAGTCCACTCACTTTCAATGCCGCTTCTGTTGCACGGTGCGCTAAATTTCTCATCAGGGTACGCTCTTCATCGCCCAGGTTGAGTACAGACCATCGGTCTCGTGCCTTTTCCAGGTTCAAAAGCATTTCACGAAGTTGCTGTGCAGATCGCCTGGTGGCTGCTGCGGGATTATTCAACTCGTGCGCTACACCGGCTGCAAGCGTTCCCAGTGTAGCCATCTTTTCGGATTGAGCCAAGTGTCGCTCGGCTGTTTTCTGTAGCGTAATGTCGGTGCCGAAAACAAAAACCAAATCACTCAACAAGTCCCTTCGATGATTAAAAACAAAATCGCGGTTGTTCACCCGAACTTCCACCGGGAATGCCCGGTCGCTGGAGATGATGTCGCTCCACGATTTTCCTCTCAGCGATGGCCAGATGTCGAGCCAGCATTTGGCTTTGATGTCTTCGCCAAAAAGACTTTGTGCTGCCGTGTTGCTTAACAGGATTATGCCATCCAGGTTCATGCGGATTACGGGGCCAGGGTTCATATCCGGAAACCGGGCCATTTCACCCAGCATGGCGGCCTGTTCTTTCATTTTCCTTTCAGCGCTTTTCTGTGCTGTGATGTCGGCACCAAAAACAAAAACATTCTCGCGGCTTTCGGTGCACACATGCGTGAACAAAAAACAGGTGTGGCCTATTTCCGTTTCAAAGGGAAAAGTGGTTTTGCATTGAAGCATATGCTGCCAGATTTTATCATTCATTCCCGGGCACAGATGAAACCAGCTTTCACCAATTAAATCGTTTCCACCATAAACCTTCAGGGCGGCAGTATTGACTCGCAAAATTTTTCCTGACAAGTCAAGACGGAAAACAGGCCCGGGATTCATATCCGGGAACCGCGCCATTTCTGCAAGTTCGGATTGGGCTAAGGGTTTGTCCATTGCGAGTTAATGAAAGACGGAAAATACCAAAAATTCCAGACCAAATCAGCTACTCCATTCTATTCGTTTGATAGCTATTAACATTTATTTTTCGTGTGTTCGAATGGTCGATTCCTTTTCCCGGGCATTTGTTGTTTGCGGGTGAATAGTTTTCGGGTATCTTCGTCTCCTCCTGAAGTTTTAATTAAGAAGCTGATAATGAGATACTCCATTTCAATTGCCGCGGCCATCATTCTGCTCAGTTCGCATTTCCTGCCAGCCCAAGACTATCTAATCGTGCTTGAAACAACAAAAGTGAGATTATTTATGGGGTACGTTGACCAACTTCGTAGGAAAGTCTTTTCATTTCATCACCATGCCAAACGACAGTCTTGTAGCCCGGCATATCCGCAAGCTGAGAATCGGTCTCTCCTTTCAGTTGAAGGATGAATTTGTGCAATCCTGTAATTGGTTGTATGAAAAAATTTTTGCTTCGGTGGATGAATATTTATCACAAACACCAAACATTAAAAAACTGATCATTATTCCGGATAATCTCCTAGGCTACATCCCCTTTGAAGTTTTAATGCCAAAATCTGAAGCCACTGATTACCGTGACTTGCCTTACGTGATAAAAAAATACGAGATCAGGTATGCCTACTCAGCCTCCATGTTTATAGAGCAAGCTCTTTACCATCCCCTCACAGAAGACAGTGCTTTTGTGGCTTTCGCTCCCGTTTTCAGCGATGTGAATAAAACGAATTTCTTAGTCAAATCATGCGACCGGTTCTATGATGGAACCCAGGGTGGCCCCAATCAACCACGTGCTTTTTCAAGAGATGGAAATTATATCACTCCTCTGCCTTATACGGAAGATGAGGTAAAGCAAATTGTTAAAAGCCTGGAGGGGAAAAACATGTTCACCAAATTCTTTGTCTTTAAAGATGCCCGCGAAGAAGTGTTAAAGTCGGATGAAATGGCTCGGTACAAATACATTCACATGGCCACGCATGGCATCATCAATGATAATTTCCCTTCAGCATCCGGCCTGTTATTATCGCAAGACAGCACAAGCAAAGAAGACGGAATTTTATACACCGGAGAAATTTATCCGGGATTATGCATTAGAGAAATAAAAAGTTCTGTCTTTTTCCCTGACTATATCAAAGAGACCGTCAAGCCACTTCTGTTTTTCACCGATAGCAGA
>JAYUHI010000390.1:0-3741 GCA_043767095.1 Bacteroidota bacterium | reverse complement strand
ACTGCAATTCTTTAATTCGGGATATAAAATTAATAACAAGATCAATTCTGGTTTGGTAGAATTAAAATCACTGTTTGGCAACAAGTATTCTAACAGAGCACAAGTTGGCTATACGGTTTTTGATGACTCAAGAGATCCATTCAGCACTCCCTTCCCGGTAATCAATATTAATAACAATGATGCTATCCGATACATCGTAGCCGGACACGAGCCATTTTCAATTCATAATTTACTAAACCAAAAGGTGTTCCAGTTCACTGATAATTTTGACATCTATGTGGGCGCCCATACGGTGACTGTTGGCACATCTTTCGAGAAATTTTCATTCGACAACTCCTTTAACTTAAATACGTACGGTGGAACTTTTGGGCCAGGCTTCAATTCAGTTGCTGATTTTTTAACAGAAGTGAATTCAGGGGCGTTTGATGACGATGTTCAGGCCGCTGAAGATGCCTTCGATAATATGAATGCCAATGACACCTGGGCTTTGGCTGAAACCAATGTGGGTCAATGGGGTCTATATGCGCAAGACAAGTGGCTTGTTAATAACAAACTTACCTTAACGATTGGTGTGCGGATGGATAAACCTCTTTACTTCGATACCTCAGATAAAATCAAAGAAAATATTGATCCTGCCCGAAACTGTTGCTATGATCCTTCAATAAATTATTTCGATGAAAACGGAAATTCTGTTTTATTTGATAGCAAGGATCTGCCTGAAGGGAAACCCCTAATATCTCCAAGGATAGGTTTTAATTATGATGTTCAAGGCAACAAAAAAACTGTTGTCAGGGGTGGAAGCGGATTATTCACCGGTCGTTTTCCATTTGTGTGGATAGGCAACCAGGTGGCTAACCCAAATTGGTTTTTCTATAACATGACTGCCCAAGACTTTAAGTTTCCTCAAGTATGGCGGACTAACTTAGGTTTTGATAAAGCCTTTGGTGAAGGATGGACTGCTTCCGCTGATCTGATCTACACGAAAGATATTAACGCCATGATGGTTCGTAATTATGGAATAAAGCCGCCCAGCGGCACACTGAGTGGTGTTGATAACCGGCCGATTTATTTATCAGCCGATAGAACCACCCAGCCTGTGTTCGCACCGGGAAACAATGCCTACGTTTTTACCAACACAGACTTAGGCCGTACTTTTAATTTGACTTTGGAAGTAAAGCGGAATTGGTCGAACGGACTCTACACCACACTTGCTTACAATTACCTTGATGCGCAAGATGCCAGCTCAATCGAAGCTGAAATATCCAGTGATGCCTACGATCGCAACCCCGCATTTGGTCATGTGAACAAAGCCGTTTTAGCCCCTTCTATTTATGGAAATAAACACCGCTTTGTGGGAACAGCTAATAAGACTTTCACCTATGGCGGAGGTAATCACTCCACCACATTGTCTTTGTTTTATGAATTTGCAAAAGGTGGACGGTTTAGCTACACGTATTCAGGTGATATTAACAATGATGGTTCTGGCTTAAATGATTTGATCTATGTGCCAACCAGTACCGAGATATCATCGATGGCCTTTACGGGTACAGTCGCTGAGCAAAATGCCCAGCGAACTGCTTTAGAAAGTTATATTAAGCAAGACGATTACTTAAGTGAACAGCGTGGCGGGTATGCTGAGAAATACGCTCAAATGAACCCGTGGTATTCCCGGTTCGATTTTCGTCTCCTTCAAGATTTAAAACTGAAAAATGGAAACTCTATTCAGGTTAGCCTGGATATATTAAACATCGGAAATTTTATCAACTCGAATTGGGGAGTGAGACAATTTCCAACCAACAGCCAGCCTATTGGCGTTAGTGTTTCCAGTGGAACCCCAACGTACAGTTTTGATCCAAACCTGAAAAACACATTTACCAACGATGCCAGTTTGCAATCACGCTGGCAAATGCAATTTGGATTGCGATATACTTTTTAATTAACTAATAACTCAAGGGCATCTCTAAAAACCCTTATCGTCATGTCGAACGGAAGTGAGACATCCCCTAATAGACTTCAAAGAAGGGGATTTCTCGGTCGTTCCTCCCTCGAAAAGACGGTTCTATTTGGGTTTTTAGAGATGCCTTAAAATTTATTACCGCAATTGGTTTAAAGCCCGCTTCACAAAGGCGGGCTTTAATTTTCATGGCGTATAATTTTCCTCTGCCCAATATACAGCGCGCCCATAACCATCAATCCACCGGCCAGCGTGTAAAGATTAAATGGTTCGTGCAGCAGCCAGGTAGAAAAACCAATCCCGAACACGGGACAAAGAAATAACCACAGAGATGCTTTCACCGCATCGGTTTTTAACAAGCGGAGCCAGAGTTGAATCGATAAAACAGAAACGGGGACTACCAGCCAAAAGAGAGAAGCCCAAAAGGTGGTATCAAAATTATTTTTGCCTTCGAAATAAAAGACAGTGAAAGGAATCAATAACAATCCCCCGATAAATACTTGCCACCCATTGATGGTCATGCGGGCGAGTTCCCATTTCACGGAGCTGTAATACACCGCTCCATACGAATAGGCAAACATCGAAAGAATAAGAAGGGCCAATCCGGTTAACGAAATTTGTTCAGACGTGAGCAATGGGTAAGCGGCCACCGCGACACCGCCCATTCCCATCGCGATGCTTATCCATTCATTAACTTTCGTTTCGCGCTTCATGAGGAGTGATGACATGATGCTGATGAGAACGGGATTGAGAGCGATGGCCAGCGCAGTGATGCCGGCTGTGATGTATTGCAAGGCAATGATGAAAATGCCGAGGTAAAGTGTTGTGTTAAAAAGTCCAAATACAACTAACTGGTTCCATTCTTTTCCCCGCGGACTTCTTTCCTTCCGGATAAAAAAAGAAACCGATAGCAGAATAAGACCGGCCACAAGAAAGCGGGTGTTAAAAAGAACCAGTGGTTCAACCGATAGCAATCCGAATTTTCCCGCAATGGAAGCCGATGCCCATAAAATAGAAAAGGAAAGTCCCGTGAGGATGGTCTTCATTAAGAAAAGTTAAAAGTTAATCGTTAATCGTTGGTGGGGAAATCTATCTTGATCATTTGTGAGTGCCTTTTAACGATCAACTTTTCCTTTAACCCCATGACTACTTCTTTCTTTTCTTCGGTGGGCTCTTCATAACATACTCAATTCCCAACTCAATCCAGGCCTCAAGTGCCTTTTTCGATTTGAATCCATCTGGCGCAACAAAGACGAATCCTTTCATTGGCCGCCCGGTGAAATCCATTGGCCGGGCATGTGGGTTATTAAGTGCTTCTTCCTCCCGGTTTTCCATCAAGCGAATCATCAGCTCATCTTTCACAATGCCGCAAAACATTTTGTCTTTCAGCATGAAGGTCACACCTCCAAACATTTTCTTTTCGATCACGCCCCGCTTTCCTTTCATCGATTCGCGAATGCGGTCAGCTAGTTTTTCATCGTATGCCATATTCAAATATGGTAAGAGTGCGTGGATTGAGAATAGAATTGAAGTGAGGGACAAGGATACGAGTAAATAAGTTTTCGAACCATTGAGTTTTTTTTTCAGATGGCCGAAGGTATTAATTCCTAATCTAACCGCCAACCGGTTATCATTACCACTCCGTTTGGAAAAATTTGATCAGTCATGACTTAAGTCAGGTAGTAATTGAAAGCTATGGTTGAAATTTAAAATAGAAATTTTTAAACATTCATGACGCGTAACAAGGAAGAGAAGATTGACTTTTTCGGAATCTTTATCTTGATTCT
>JAYUHI010000389.1:0-1504 GCA_043767095.1 Bacteroidota bacterium | reverse complement strand
TCAGGTGTCAGCCTGAGCCAGTCGAAGGCTAATGTAAACCCAGAGAGAGGTTTCGACAAGCTCAACCTGACAAGCAAAGTACTTTTTAGTCAGCCCCAAGCCATTGTTAGCTCCTTTCCTGGATCGTTTAATGTCGCTACTTCAGCGGGTCGGTTTTTCTAATGCTTTTACGTTTGTTGCCCCAATATGCCTGAACAATTGCACAAATCCCTAAACAACTAACCCGCAAGACATCGGTTTAGTAAAATCTGCAACCCGGCTGCCAGCCACTGGCATTCGTTGCGCTTTCCGCAAATAAAAAGAATCCATCAAGGTGATGAATGCGAACTGTAACGACACTCGCGGGGCTTCTTTTGACGTGTCAAGACAAAAACCAAACGCTATATGGATCAGTTCAGTTTATGGGTCGCAGGCATTTTCTTTTTGTTCATCTCCCTTGAGTCGGTATGGAGCGCATGCCTGGAGTTAGATAACTATCACCTTCGCGATTCGCTGTCGAATTTTTTCATCGCGGCTGCAAACGCTGCGCTGAACTTATTCTTCAAAGGGTTAGCCTTTGCCCTCTATCAGTTCCTCGAAACGTACGCGCTCATTCACCTGGCCAATTCCTGGTGGATGTGGGTTTTACTTTTCCTGTTTACTGATTTATTTTATTATCTGTTTCATGTGCTGGGTCACAAGTCGCGTTTCTTTTGGGCATCTCACGTAGTGCATCATTCATCCGAGAAATTCAATTTCACCACCGCACTTCGCTCAGGAATCACCAACACGCCTTTCCGGTTTGCTTTTTCTGCTCCATTGGTTTTGATGGGCTTTGATCCGGCTGCCATCATTCTCATGGATTCGCTGGTGCTGATTTACACTTTCTTTATCCACACCGAACTGGTTGATAAATTAGGATGGGTCGAGTGGGTTTTCAACACGCCATCGCACCATCGCGTTCATCATGGAAGTGATCAAACTTATTTGGATAAGAACTTTGGCGCTGTTCTCATAATCTGGGATAAATTTTTTGGGACGTTCCAGCCCGAATTGCAAAAGCCCGTTTACGGTCTCACCAAACCCATTCGTACTTACAACCCCGTTAAGATTGCTTTTGGTGAGTGGGCAGCTTTAGGTAAGGATGTTTTCTGCTCCAAAAATTGGGAAGAAAAAATCATGTATGCCTTTGGCAAGCCCGGGTGGAAGCCATCGGCCAGCTCAATCAATTACCGCTGTAAAAAATTTTATGTAATGGCCAGGGTTTTGGCAATGGTTGTGTTCAGCCTGGGTAGTGTTGAAGCACAAACAGTAACTGAACTATTAAAGAAAGCCAAAGAGTTTGAGGGTGAATGGCAAGACCAGGCCGCCCTGGAACGATATGAAGCGGTGTTGAAAAGGGAGCCGCATAACGCTGAAGCTATAGTTCGGTCAAGCCGGATGATGTGCAACCTGGGTGGGCGCTCGAAGGACAAAAATTTTAAGAAGAGCCATGCGGTGAAAGCCAACCAACTTGCCCTTCAGG
>JAYUHI010000388.1:0-3748 GCA_043767095.1 Bacteroidota bacterium | reverse complement strand
TGGTGGCAAGAAGAAATCAAAAAAGTAAATGCAACCTGTGTGGCGGAAGAGATGGACTCGGAGGATTTACTTTTTATCCTTTACACTTCAGGCTCTACTGGAAAACCAAAAGGCATGGTGCATACGTGCGGAGGCTATATGGTTTATATTGATTATACTTTTAAAACAGTTTTTCAATACACCCCACCTCCCTCACCCATTCCTCGTACCTCGGACACCCCTCTCCCTGGGGAGAGGGGCAGGGGTGAGGTGGGAGGAGTCTATTGGTGTACTGCCGATGTGGGCTGGATTACGGGTCACTCGTACATTTTATATGGACCACTTTTAGCTGGTGCCACCACGGTAATGTTTGAAGGTGTTCCTTCCTGGCCCGATTGGGGCAGGTTTTGGCAAGTTATTGAGCGACACAAGGTGAATATTTTCTATACAGCTCCTACCGCTATCCGTTCATTAGAAAAAGCACCAATAAGTTTTGTTGAAAGGCACGATCTCTCTTCACTAAAAATATTAGGAACGGTTGGAGAGCCCATCAACGAAGAAGCCTGGCATTGGTATGATAAAAATATAGGAAAAGGAAAGTGCCCCATCATTGATACCTGGTGGCAAACAGAAACAGGAGGGTTTATGATTTCGCCTATTGCACATGTTACGAAACTAAAACCTGCTCATGCAACTTTTCCGTTGCCTGGAATTCAGCCCGCAATCATGGATGAAAACGGGAATGAATTGATTGGAAACGGAGTAGAGGGACCGCTCACCATTAAATTTCCATGGCCATCGATGGCAAGAACGATTTATGGCGATCATCAGCGATTTAAGGACACCTATTTTTCAACCTTTCCGGGAAAGTACTTTACAGGCGATGGATGCAAGCGTGATGAAGAAGGATATTACAGAATTACCGGCCGCGTAGATGACATCATTATTGTTTCCGGGCATAACATGGGCACTGCCGAAATTGAGAGTGCCATCGATGAACATTCTGCCGTCTGCGAAACAGCTGTAGTGGGCTATCCGCATGATGTAAAGGGACAGGGAATTTATGCCTTTGTCATTTGCTATGATAAGCCCAAAGAGGAAGAGCAACTCAGAAAGGAAATCCGCGAAACCGTCTCCAAAATTATAGGCTCGATAGCCAAGCCCGATAAAATTCAATTTGTGAGTGGGTTGCCCAAAACCCGGTCGGGAAAAATTATGCGAAGAATTTTACGTAAAGTGGCTGAAGGAGAAATGTCTAATCTGGGCGATACATCCACACTATTAGACCCTTTTGTAGTAGAAGAGATTAAAAATGGCGCACTTTAGAAACAGTATTTTTAATATCTTTGACATCTTGAAACAAAAAACATTATGGAAATAACAGGAGTAGTAGTAAGTCTTTTGCCAATGCAAACAGGCCAGGGTAAAAATGGAGTTTGGAAAAAGCAGGAATTCATTATGGAAACCCCAGGCCAATTCCCTAAAAAGGTGTGCTTGTCATTATGGGGCGAAAAAGTAGACGAGAACCGACTTAACATTGGCGAAAAAATAACTGCGTCAATCAATATTGAAAGCCGTGAGTATAACGGCCGCTGGTATACCGATGTACGGGCATGGAAAATTGCCAAAGGCGGAGGTGGACAACAATCTGATGCGCCTCCAATGGATGCATCCTTTGCTCCGGATGCAAGTTCGGGGAGTGATGACCTTCCTTTCTAATAAAATTTAGACAATAAAAAACCCGGTTCAGCCGGGTTTTTTTTATGATTTAAATATGTTTTAAGACTTAGCTTCCACATGCCTCACAGGCATCCGGATTATCCAGTGAACACGCCATATCGGCACGATTTTGTTCGTACTCAGCTGCTGTATATTGAATGGTTTGCTGTACTTCGGTAGCCAAAGCAACGGGTTGCTGAACGGTAACAGTTTCAGTAATACTTACTGTTGTCGTAGCCTCTACAACGACTGGTTGCATCGCAGTTTTATCCAGTGTAAACTGAATAGCATCGGCAGCAGCGGTTGAACGCAAATAGTACATACCCGTTTTCAATCCTTTCTTCCATGCATAGAAGTGCATAGAAGTAAGCTTACCAAAGTTTGGATCTTTTAAGTGGATGTTCAAACTCTGCGATTGACAGATGTACGCGCCACGCTCAGCCGACATATCGATGATCGCTTTCTGAGAAATCTCCCAAACAGTTTTATAGATGTCTTTAATGTTCTGAGGAATTTCAGGAATAGCCTGTACCGAACCGTTCGTAGCAATCAATTTTTGACGCATGGTTTCAGTCCATAGTCCAAGTTCAATAAGGTCTTTCATCAAATGCTTATTGGCAATGATGAATTCACCAGAGAGTGTTCTGCGGGTATAAATGTTTGACGTGTATGGTTCAAAGCATTCGTTGTTGCCGAGAATTTGTGAAGTGGAGGCTGTTGGCATTGGCGCTAATAACAAAGAGTTACGCACACCATGCTTTTTTACATCCTGCTTCAATTGTTCCCAGTTCCAGCGACCGCTCTTCGGTGTAACGCCCCACATATCGAACTGGAAAATTCCTTTTGATACTGGTGACCCCTTGAATGTTTCGTACGGTCCGTTTTTCTGAGACAGTTCCATAGATGCTTCCATTGCTCCGAAATAGATGGTCTCAAAAATATCTTCGTTCAGTCTGCGCGCTTCGTCTGAATCGAACGGCATGCGCAGCATGATGAATGTATCGGCTAATCCTTGTACGCCCAATCCAATCGGGCGGTGACGCATGTTTGAATTTCGTGCCTCTTCAATCGGATAGTAATTAACATCAATCACTTTATTGAGGTTGCGTGTAATCACTTTCGTGATTTCGTACAACTTCTGATGATCGAACCTGCCTGCCTGCCGGCCAGGCTTACCATCCTCAACAACGAACTTATTTAGTGCGATCGAAGCAAGGTTACAAACCGCTACTTCATCCTTCGAAGTGTATTCGATAATTTCCGTACACAGGTTGCTGGATTTGATCGTTCCTAAATTCTTCTGATTCGATTTACGGTTCGCGGCATCCTTATAAAGAATATACGGTGTTCCGGTTTCGATTTGTGATTCCAGAATTTCAAACCACAAATCTTGAGCTTTTATTTGTTTACGGAACTTACCTTCCTTCTCATATTTATCGTACAGGCGTTCAAAATCTTCTCCCCACACTTCGGCCAATCCCGGTGCTTCATTCGGGCAGAAAAGTGACCACATTTCATTGTTCTCTACGCGCTGCATGAACAAATCCGGAATCCACATGGCGTAGAAAAGATCACGCGCACGCATTTCTTCTTTACCATGATTTTTCTTCAGGGCAAGAAAATCAAACACATCGGCATGCCAGGGCTCAAGATAAATCGCAAAGCTTCCCTTACGTTTGCCACCGCCTTGATCAACATAACGCGCTGTCATGTCGAAGTTGCGGAGCATGGGAACGATACCATTCGAAGTGCCACCGGTTCCTTTAATGTACGAACCCTTCGCACGAACATTGTGGATGCTTAGTCCAATACCTCCGGCAGATTGTGAAATTTTAGCGCACTGTTTTAATGTATCGTAAATGCCATCAATGCTATCATCCTGCATGGTTAATAAGAAGCAAGAAGAAAGCTGAGGCTTTGGTGTACCGGCATTAAATAATGTTGGCGTTGCGTGCGTGAACCATTTTTCTGAAAGCAAAGTATACGTTTCGATTGCTGCCGGAATATCTTCACCGTGGATACCCACCGCTACGCGCATGAGCAGGTGTTG
>JAYUHI010000387.1:0-8925 GCA_043767095.1 Bacteroidota bacterium | reverse complement strand
AGGTGGCCATTGTGATCGGGGGAGGAAATATTTTCAGGGGCGGACAAGCGGAATCATTGGGCATTGACCGGGTGCAGGGAGACTACATGGGCATGATGGCCACGTTGATAAACGGCATGGCACTTCAAAGTGCGCTGGAGCGGCATGGTTTATTTACCCGGCTCATGTCGGGAATTACTGTGGAGCAGGTGTGCGAACCGTTTATCAGGCGCAGGGCGATGAGGCATCTGGAAAAAAACCGCATTGTTATTTTCGGAGCTGGCATTGGCAACCCGTATTTCACAACCGATTCAACAGCAAGTCTTCGGGCTGTTGAAATCCAGGCCGATGTAGTGCTGAAAGGAACTCGGGTGGATGGCGTTTATGATAAAGACCCGGAGAAATTTCCTGATGCCATTAAGTATTCAACCCTTTCCTTCCAGGAAGCCTATGAAAAGAATTTGAATATTATGGATATGACGGCCTTCACCCTGTGCCAGGAAAATAAACTGCCGATTATTGTGTTTGACATGAATACGCCAGGCAATTTGTTGCGAGTAGTAAATGGGGAGGGCGCGGGTACTTTAATCAGTTGATAGTTGCCAGTTGGTAGTTATTACGGGATGAATGTAGATTTACTACTCACTAATACCAACAACTAGAAACGATCAACCAACAACTATTTCAATCTTATGGAAGAAATAGAACTCTACCTCGATGATGCTAAAGACCGGATGGTAAAAGCCATCGGCCATCTGGGCAGCGACCTCGCCAAAATTCGCGCAGGCAAAGCGAGCCCTGCCATGCTGGACGGAATTATAGTTCCTTACTACGGGGTGAATAGCCCACTAAACCAAGTCGCATCAGTCACCGCACCGGAAGCCCGTACGTTATTTATCAAACCCTGGGAAAAGCAACTCATCCCCGAAATTGAAAAAGCGATTATGGCCGCCAACATTGGACTGACACCACAGAACGATGGCCAGCAGGTAATCATCAACATACCTATCCTCACCGAAGAGCGCAGAAAGCAATTAGTAAAACAAGTGCACCATGAATGCGAAACGGGGAAAATCAGTATACGCACGGTTCGCAAGGAAACTAACGAGGCGTTAAAGAAAATCAAGGGCGCATCGGAAGACGACCTGAAGAATGCGGAAGATGAAGTGCAAAAACTGACCGATGATAACATCACCCGGATTGATGCACTGATGAAGAAAAAGGAAGTAGAGATCATGACGGTCTAGAAATTGACGTTCTTGAAACACAATCCTCTTTGACAGCAAAACCACCGGGTTACTGGTTCATCGCCATTTTTATCAGCATTCTTGGCGCTGTTTGTTTTTCCACCAAAGCCATTTTTGTAAAACTCGCTTACCGCGATTCAGCCGTTGACTCGATCACCTTGCTGGCCTTACGGATGATTTTCTCGTTGCCATTTTTTATTGGCGCTGCGGTTGTCTCGTCCAGAAAAAAATCCAACATCCGATTCAATTCCAAACAATGGGTGTATGTGGCGGCCATTGGTTGCCTGGGCTATTATGTAAGCAGTTATCTGGACTTCGTGGGACTGCAATTTATTTCAGCGGGTATTGAGCGCCTGATTCTTTTTACCTACCCCACTTTTGTTGTTTTGATATCTTTCTTTTGGTTTAAAGAGAAAGTTACCTGGAGACAAAAGTTGGCGTTGCTTATTACTTATTTGGGATTGGTGATCGCCTTTATCAGCGAAGCACGGTTCAACATTTCCGGGAAGGATTTTTATTTGGGATCGGCTTGCATCCTGGTTTGTGCCTTTACCTATGCCACCTACATTGCCGGCAGCGGCAGACTGATTCCAACCATTGGTTCGGTGAAATTCAACAGCTACGCCATGTCATTTGCCTGCGTTGGCGTTCTCGTCCATTTCATTATCGGCAGCAGCCATTCATTGTTTGGGTTGCCGATGATCGTTTATGTTTATTCCCTGTTCATGGCCATCATCTCAACCGTTATTCCATCATACCTCGTGTCCATAAGCCTCAACCGGTTGGGCGCCAACAACACAGCTATTATCGCCTGCATCGGGCCTGTGTCCACTATTTTACAAGCGTATTATTTTTTGGATGAAAAGATTTCTGCCCTTCAGTGGCTGGGTACTGTTTTTATTGTTGGTGGCATTTTGATGATCAGTTGGAGAAATAAAGCGGCTGAAAAAATAGGCAGTATTTGAAAGTTGCGGTATGAATAAAGATTAGGGCGTGCCCCCGATTGCACAAGCCAACGCTGATGCCATCGGGGTCGCGATAGACGCTGCAAGTCCGGCCACACACATTTCCACGCACTTCGGGCTTTCCGCTTCTATCGCTTACGCTGGGTGTTCCCATGTCAGCCTGATCTTATCGAAGGCTATTTCAACAAAGGTTTATAAATTGGAGGTGGTCCGTGAGGATTATCGACCGTAGAGTGGATTATATTCGGCATAATTCGACACATTAATACATAATCCTACTGATATCTAGCCTTCCTTGTAATTTTGAGATTGAAGTTCCCAACCTTTGTAATGCTTTTAGTTGTCTATGTAAAAGAATTAACAACTGTATGAAAAGATTGATAAGCATTTCCGCGATTGTAGTGTCTTTAAACGCCTGCAATGATCAAACAATAAGCCCGGATAACCCACCTAACCTTAGGGTGCTTTCCAATGCGGAGGTTGTAGTGTCCTCCTCCATCAATGATTTTGGGTTTACCTTGTTTAGAAAAACCCATAACAACCAAAATACTTTCACTTCTCCACTCAGTGTAAGTGTTGCCCTTGGGATGGTATTGAACGGGGCCTCGCAGGACACACGGCAAAGCATTCTCAGCACCATTAACTTCGAAGGCTTAACCGCTGAAGAGGTTAACGGGGCTTACAAAGACCTGACAGCGTTACTGCTGTCTATGGATCGAACCGTTGAGGTTGGGTTAGCCAATTCGGTTTGGTATCACCAGGACTATTCGGTGAACTCAGCCTTTTCAGAAATAATAAAGGATTATTATGATGGCACGGTTCAGTCGCTGGATTTCAAAAGTGCAACTGCCAAAACAACCATCAATAACTGGGTGGAGTCAAAAACCAATAACCGGATTAAAGATTTGATCGATCAGATTTCGGGTGACGATATCATGTTCCTGATAAATGCCATTTACTTTAAAGGAGAATGGCAATACCAATTCGATGCCGCCAAAACCCACTCAGCAAACTTTACCCGCGAAGACGGAACTACCACAACTGTGGATATGATGTTTTCAAAGGGAGCAAAAATTCTATATGGGGCAGAAGAAGATGGCGTGCAATTAGTAGACGTTCCTTATGGTAATGGCCAGTTCAGCATGACTCTTTTGGTTCCAGGACAAAAATCAATTCAAGAACTGGTTGAGTCGCTTACTTCAACTCAATTGCAAGCGTGGTTGGCAAACGCTGACACGTTAACAACAGAGTTGGAAATCCCTAAGTTCAAAATGACTTGGAAGAAGGATTTGAAAGAGTCGCTTATGGCGATGGGCATGAACATGGATGGTTTCCCGGCTTTGTTCGAAGAACCATTGCCGTTGGCTATCAGCCGGGTAATTCACCAATCATTTTTAGAGGTCAATGAAAAAGGTTCCGAAGCAGCCGCAGCTACCGCTATCGGAATTGAGGTAACCAGCTTTCCAAGTCGGCCACCGCGAATTACCATAGACAAACCTTTTGTTTTCTTCATTCGCGAAAAGCATTCGGGGGTGATTTTATTTTCCGGGCAGTTGCTTGACCCGGCAGGGCTTGATTAGAGTGTTTCCTAACATCCACAACCTCGGTCTGTGTCACCACAGACCGAAAATGGTTATTAAATCGTAGTGGCCTGTGAAGACATAGACCACGGTTCAGGTTCCTGTAAAAATGATCGCACACTCATTGGAAATCATACGATGGTTTTGGAAATAATCTTTTCTTTGCAGGAAACTAAATCGCAAAACAATCAACTATGTCTGAAGTTGACAACAACACCGCCATCATTCGAAAGTTTGAACCGTTACTGAAGGATTTATCTCACCTCGAATTGACAATTCTGAACAAGATGGTAGTGGAGCGCATTCGCCTGATGCATAAAGCCGGTTCGCTGCTTTATATGTCGAAACTAAATGTTGGCGACCGTGTTTCGTGGAATGGGAGTGATGGAATAATCCGAACAGGTATTATCATTAGGCTGAACCATAAAACAGCATCCGTTAAAACCGGGCAGGAAGGTCATTGGAATGTTCCTCCTCAAATGCTACGAAAAGAAAGTTGAGTGATCTGTATAATATTTCAAAGCTTTAACTTGACCATACTACACCGATTTTTGTTATGCTGTTTTTACCTCATCCCTGCCGGACAGGAAGAGATGAGGTGATAAAACTTTCCTCCGTCCTTTCCCATCATCCCAGTAACTTTTCCTGATTGCGAGAGTATATGGATGAACTCCAACCGTATGCTTAAAAATTACCTCACCTCTGTCTGGCGCTACATTTCCAGAAACCGGGCATTCACCATCATTAACGTTGCCGGCCTTGCCATTGGCATGACGGCCTTCATGTCGATTGCCCAATATGCCCTGCATGAATTGAGCTACGATAAATTCTGGGGAAATACCGATCGTGTTTTTCGTGTCAACTTAGACCGCTACGATAAGGGTGAACTTTCTACAAGATGGGCAGCCGGTTGCAATGGCATTGGCCCCGACCTGAAAGCCAATTTCCCGGAAGTGGACCATTATGTGCGGATGACTTCCAGCAATGCTTTGCTTTCGTATGGCGATACTTTTTTCAAAGAAGAAGGCGTGTACTATGCCAGCCAGGATTTTTTTAAAGTATTTGGCTATCCGTTGATCAGTGGTGAAGATTCATCGGCTTTGAAGGGACTTAACAAAATGGTGCTCTCTGAGTCCATTGCTAAAAAATATTTCCGGGATGAAAACCCCGTTGGAAAAACCATGCGCAACAACGGCCATGTGGAATACCTGGTGACGGGCGTGGTCAAAGACCTGCCGGAGAATTCACACATGAGAGTGGATGCGCTGCTCTCTTTTGCCACGTATGCCAAATTGGTTGGCCGAAAGGATGAATCGGAACTGAGCGAATGGCAATGGGATGGATTCCTCACGTATGTTCTCCTGAATGAAAATACAACTGCCCCTGCCCTGGAAGCCAAACTTCCGGCATTCGCACAGAAGCAAGCGGGAGAAGATTTTAAACGATACAATTCCGGAATGGTCTTCCACCTGATGCCTATCTCCAATATTCACCTCGATTCAGATTTTATCGGAGAGTTCAAAGCCAATGGCAATCGAGACACGGTTTACTTTCTGATGGTCATTGCTGCGCTGATCATTATCATCGCGTGGATTAATTATGTCAACTTGTCCACCGCCAAATCGATTGAGCGCGCCCGTGAAGTAGGTGTGCGAAAAGTAATGGGTGGCTATCGCTGGCAATTGATCCAACAATTTTTAACCGAGTCACTTTTACTAAACACAGTGGCTGTAACGGTGGCTATTGGCGCAGTGCTTCTCCTCACACCCTGGTTCAGCGAACTGACGGGCCGCGAGTTGGGCTACCTGTTGTTCAAACAGAAATTATTTTGGATGTGGGCCGCGATCTTAATTATGGGTGGAGCTCTACTTTCAGGTTTGTATCCAGCCTTTGTGCTCTCCGCTTTTAAACCGGTGGAAGTTTTGAAAGGCCGCTTCAAGAACACGGGCAAAGGCGTTTTCTTCCGCAAGGGAATGGTGGTGACTCAATTCATGGCCTCCATCACTTTGATTGTAGGAACCTTCACGGTGTATATGCAGATCAATTACATGCGCAATCAAAAACTGGGCATGGACATCAACCAAACCGTAGTAATGCGCTCGCCCAATATTGTTGTGGACTCTTTATACAGACAAAAGTTTGAAGTATTCAAGCAACGGCTCACGCAGTTTCCGGAGGTTGTAGCCGTCTCAGCTTCAACATCCATACCTGGGGCTTCACCCGATTGGAATGCCGGTGGCATTCGCACACTCAGCCAGCGCGAGGATGAACAAAAGCAATACCGGGTGATCATGATGGATCACGATTTCATTCCTTCTTACGGATTGGAAACAGTGGCCGGTCGCGCGTTCTCTGGTGATATGCCAAACGAAAACGCCAGCGTGTTGTTAAACGAAGCGGGTGTGCGGCACATGGGTTTCAATAAACCCGAAGATGCCATCGACAATCAAATTAATTTTTGGGGCGACACGTTCCGCATTGTGGGCGTTCTGAAAAATTACCGGCAGGAATCGCTGAAGAAAGATTTTGAACCGCTCATTTTCCGATACAACAAAGCACCTGGTGGATTTTACTCCATCAAGTTCAACACGGCCAACGTGAAAGAATCGCTGGCCAAGTTTGAGGATGTGTGGAAGGAGTTCTTTCCCGGCAACCCGTTCGATTATTTTTTCTTAGACGATCACTACAACAAACAATACAAAGCCGACCAGCAGTTTGGCAAAGCCTTCGGCCTGTTTTCCGGGCTCGCCATTTTCATCGCCTGCCTGGGTTTGTTCGGGTTGTCATCGCTCACCGCCATGCAGCGCACCAAAGAAATTGGCGTACGAAAAGTGTTAGGCGCCTCCGTTACCAACATTCTCACGCTCGTGGGCCGCGACTATCTGTTACTCATGGGCGTAGCCATTGTGCTGTCCACGCCATTAACCTGGTACGTCATGGACAACTGGCTGCAGGCATTCGCCAACCGCATCTCACTCTCGTGGTGGATTTTTGCCTTGCCCAGTTTATTGGTGGTGATGATCGCCCTGGTAACGGTGAGCATCCACACCTTAAAAGCCGCAACTATTAATCCGGTGGATTCGTTGCGGTATGAGTAAAGTCGTCTGACGAATAAATTGGTATTAAATAGCCTTCCAGTTCGCATCGACCCAAAACAGAAGCCATAACACCAATTTTATTCTTTGCATATTGATGCAACTTAATAACTTTGTATAAAGACATAGAACACGACTTAGATGGCATTTCCGGAAACAAAAATCAGGCCTATGGACAGGTTGCGGCTATTCTGAAAAGAAGGTCTCATAGGTAGACTCATTCCTTGGTTCTTCTTTTTACCGGTTGGCGTGAGTGGCACATCATCACTTCGTCTTTCAATTAGGAAACTCCAAACGAAGGTGCCATCTCTTCGAAGGTGCCATCTCTTTACTTGCATCTACTCCCCATACTCTCCTTACTCAATAATATAATCCGCTACTTTCCTCCGGGCATTTCTACTTTTGGTCGTTTTGTCACCGCACCACCAAGAGTAAATCAGTCGGTCACAAGAGGTATGAGAAATATTTGTAAACTGAATAAAAAAGAAACGCACCTTTCGGTGCGTCTGACCAGGGATGCTATCCATGGCGCTGTTCTGAGGACAAATATATGAGCATAATTTAATATCTGTAACACATAAACGGTATGGAACGCACTTTAGTTTACATAGACGGTTTTAACCTGTATTTCGGCATGATGGAAGCAGGGTTTGAAAAATCGCGCTGGCTCAACCTGGCCAAGCCCAGTCAAGAAATTGATGGAGTTAAGTACTTTACCTCGAGGGTAAGCAACAACCCGTCTAAGCAAAAAAGGCAAGGAACATACATTGAGGCCCTCGAATGTTTTAAAGTAGAAATAATCTATGGTCATTATCAATCCAACAAAGTAGAGTGCAACCGGTGCGGTCATCTTTGGTTGGATCAGAATGAGAAGATGACTGATGTTAATATTGCAACGCATATGATAGTCGATGCATTTCAGAATAAATACGATACGGCCATGCTTATTTCCGGAGACAGTGATTTAGTGCCTCCCATACGTGCCGTACATAACCTCTTCAATCAAAAACGAGTTTTTGTCGCATTTCCACCAAGCCGTCACAACCAAACTGTAGCTGTCGCAGCAAAAGGCTCGATGGTTATAGGAAGGAAAAAGTTATCGGATAGTCTGTTACCTCTAATTGTTATTAAGGCAAATGGGTATCAACTTCAAAAGCCAAATGAATGGAAGTAATAGAAAATATTTGTCTATAGTTGGTGTTGGGACCTCACCACCAAGAGCACATTCTCTCACAAATCAACCAAAAGCAAATTCTTTTCTAATCACACCGTCATTGCGAGCTGAAGCGTTGGCAGAAGCGCAGGCGCGAAGCAATCCCCCGTTTTGAATCATCGGCATCCAATAAGGGGATTGCTTCGTCACGCCACGCTTCACCCGCGCAGTTCCTCGCAATGACGGTTAAATTAGGAGAGCCTGCTTCGAGATCACCTTGTCCTCCATTTTTCTGCCTCGGTCGGTTGTCACCACATCACCAAGAGTGCCATAACCTACGGTATCCGGAATCATTGGCTTTTAAATCCATATTCAAATTCTCATGGAATACAATTACGCAATGTTACCCCTGGATTTGTCGTGCTTGCAGCAGGCACAACATTTAGAGAACTATAGAGGTCTCCCGAGATTTATAATTTGTACTTTTGATTTAAATTAGTCTCCATGAAAGCGGTAGAATTTAAAACAAAGCTTAAAAACAACAGGATAGAAATTCCTAAGAAGCTTCACAAGCAGGTTACTACCTCGAAAAATAAAGACGTGCGGGTCATTTTACTGATGGACGAGCCGAGTCAAAACGGTAAGGATGATTTTTCAACCCTTACACGCGAGCAATTTTTAGATGGCTATGCCAAATCAGATTCTGTCTACGATGACTATTGATCATGGGCGACCTGATATTTGGTGACATTGTCCTCCTGAAATTTCCCTTCACAGATGGTGTGTCTTCTAAGAAGAGACCCGCTTTAGGGTAGTTCCAGAAACTCAACACTGACATTTGAAAAGACTGGAACAATAGTTGCGACACGAATGTAAATCTAAAATTCACAAAAATGTCAAAGCAGC
>JAYUHI010000386.1:0-1519 GCA_043767095.1 Bacteroidota bacterium | reverse complement strand
GAATTCAGAACGCCCCTTTCCAGCATCCGGTTTTCGGCCGAGGCCATACGAAATTATTTTCCCAAGTTAACCCGCGAAGACATTACCCAAAAACTGCTTAATGTTGAAAAGCAAGTGGATCATATGACCCGGCTGCTGGAAGATATTTTAATGGTAGGGAAAACAGAAGTCAGAGGGATAAAAGTAAATCGCACCCAGTTTGACCTGAAAGAATTTACTGCCTCCCTGATTGAAGAACTGACCGCCCCCTTGAAAGAGAAACGGGAAATGCGTTTTACTTTCTCTTGCAAAAGCACTATGATTTACAGCGATGAAAAGTTATTGCGCAACATAGTCATCAACCTGCTCACCAATGCCCTGAAGTTTTCACCAACGAACAGCCTGGTAATCATTAGCCTTTCCGACCGAAATGAAAATGTTGTTATCGAAGTTAAAGATTCGGGAATGGGCATTGCCGAAGAAGAGTTGGACACAGTGTTTGAGGCCTTTCAGCGCGGGTCTAATGTTACCGCTGTTTCGGGAACGGGGCTTGGTCTTTCCATTGTGAAAAAGGCTGTTGAGTTACTGGGCGGCACCATTGAAATACAAAGTAAACTCGGGCAGGGAACCACCATGAAAGTGGTAATGCCGACCACCCCGCATGAGTAAGATATTATTAATTGAGGACACCGAAAGCTTAGGTGAGATTATCTGTGAGATACTTACCCTGGAAGGATTTGAAGTAACGTGGGCACGCGATGGCCAGGAAGGGTTGGAACTTTTTAGCAAAGTGAAACCCGATTTGGTCATAACCGATTTAGTGATGCCGCGCCTGAATGGCCTGGAGGTAATCGGGCGCATCCGCGTTAGTCATGCGGCAGAAACTTTTCCGGTCATCATTTTATCGGCCAGGACTTCACCCGAAGATTTGGATGCAGGCTACAAGGCTGGAGCCAATGTCTATCTAAAAAAACCCTGCCAGAGTAAAGTGTTGATCGATACTATTCGTGAACTGTTAGCCACTCCGGAAAGCTCATCGCCACCCAAAACAGAGCCGGCCACAAACAAGTAGAGGCAGACAATTGTCCGCCTCTACGAGAACCATGAAAACCCAAACACAAAAGTCAGACAGAAAAACTTGTGGAGACGGCCAGTGATCCGTTTATACCTGCTTCATTGCTTGTTGAATCCTGAACAACCTTATCCATTTTAAACTTTACATCCTCGGTTACATGCTGCAATCGCATTACACAAATGGAAACCAGGGAGAGGTAGTTGTTGGCTTCGTAACTTTTTTGATGATACTCGGCCAGCATCAGCAGATCTTTGATGGACGTGAGCATGAGCGAAATCTCTCCTGTCAGCGTTTCCGATAAATGTTTATACTCGTGATGAAGCATTTTCCTATTCGTTTATTTTTTTTTGAAGTGAATCCTACCAATGACGGCCAAAGCTCACTCCGAAACTGAAGGACGTGAATTGTTTGACGGACGTACCATCAAAAGCCTGAACACTGGCCCGCGACTGAACCGGTGCGCCA
>JAYUHI010000385.1:0-3777 GCA_043767095.1 Bacteroidota bacterium | reverse complement strand
CAAAGGTGCTGGAGTAGTGAATCAGATATCAGTAATCGGTACTCCGCAATCCCCAATCCCTAATCCCTAACGTAAAATGTATAGCATTCGCTTTTGGGAAAATTGGGTGCCTGAGTTTAACCAGCCTTTTAAATTTTTTGGGTTAGCTATTATTGTCTTGACTATTTTTTTAATGTGGGCGGTGTGGATAAGTCCTGCACCAACGGTTACATGGCAATTCTGGCAGGAACGTGAGGTGACAGAAGTGCCCGTTCACCAATTTCAAACAGGCCCGTTCTCGCTCCAGGTCTCAGCCGATAATATTGTACTCTTCGAAAACCTGCTGGGCAATGATTTCGATATTCAAACGTGGCCGGTCTATTTATACCTGCCCTGCATTTTGCTGGGGCTGATTCTTTTAATCTCTATACTTTCCACTCTTTCCAGGTTCTGGTTTTTTATCGGGTCTGGTTTGATCATCTTTTTAATTACAAGCCTCCAGTTGGAGTTGCTATATGTTTTAGGCCAGTCCAATAAGTTGCCAGCCATTTTCCTGATGGTTGTCGTTATTGGCACAGGGCTATTGTTTCAATATTATTTTCAAGCGGCCTCTTTCATAAATAGGCTAGCCACCTTTACCGCCACCATAACCGGATCGTTTGCCTTGCTGGCCATTTTATCCGAAGCCCCCGCTCCCGTGATTTATATAGCAGTGGGTTTTATTCCAGCTTCCATTGTGCTCACCGTGCTGCTGGCCATTTTCACCGCGCATGAAATTTTAGCGACTATTATTTATCTCATCACGCGAGGGCTCAAAGGTTCGAACGGCTTCGCGCATTTTTTGATATTGTCGTTAATCTATCTGACCAATTTGGTGGCCGTTTATCTTGGCGATAAAGGATGGTTCCGATGGGATTACTCCATCAACCCTGTCTTGTTGATAATCCTCTCTGCCACACTGGGCATTTGGGGCATCAGGCGGCAGCAAGAACAAACGGAAGATTTCCTGTTGGCAGGCCCATTGGGGCCGATGGCTATCATGGCTTTGTTGATGATTGCGTTAGGGTCGTCAGTCTTTTTTTATGCTACTGGAAATGATGCAGCCGTAGAAACGATTCGAAACATGTCGTTGTATGCGCACATGGGCTTTGGAGGCATTTTTATTCTTTACGTGATATCGAATTTCAGTTCCTTCCTCCGCAACAATTACCCGGTAATCAAAGTGCTGTATAAGCCAACGGCCATGCCCTTCTTTACTTTTCGCTTCGCGGGCACCATTGCCATGCTTGCTTTTATTTTCTATAACTTTTGGAAACGACCCATCAACGATACCAAGGGTGCACGCTACGCTGCCATGGGCGATTATTACATGACCACAGGAAATATTCCGTTGGCCGAAGGCTTTTATAAGAATTCTGATTTCTATGCCTTTCATAATCACCACGCCAATTTTATGTTGGCTAACCTGGAGCATGAACGTGGCAATGCCATCAAAGAAAGGCAGTATTATTTAAACGCAGCCGAGCGCAGGCCAACCCAGCAGGCGTACATGAACGCCATCAATACCCTCGATCAAACAGCCATCAATCTATATGCATACCTGAAAAACGTTCAACATGATTTTCCGGAAAGCGGTGCTGCTAATACTGTCCTGGGTTTGGTTTACGCGCGACTTAACCAGTTAGACTCATCTCTGTATTTTTTTAACCTTGCTAAAAAAGACCCCCTCACTACCGGCACTGCCGAGATTAATTTGCTGGCCACTGCCGTCAAGCAGAACTTAAATTTAAATGTTGATTCTATTTATCAATCACTCGATGGCGATGAGCCCGGCCCAATTTCCAACGCGTTTGCTTTCGCGAATAACAAAAGGGTTACCCTGGATCATGAACTTACGTTGACGGCTGATTCAACGCTCAATCTTTTTACATCAAGCCTTATCAGTAATTATTTATTGAACCATAGAGATTCATTGGATACGGCTGTCATTACCCAGGCAGTAAAACTTGCCAGGCGGCCATCCAATATCGATTATTTTGAAACTGTGATGACGGCTTGCGCTCATGCCTGCTATAAAAGTGGACAGGTAAACCGTGCCTTCAAGTTGATGCAGGAGGCCACGGTGTACAGCCAGGCGCAGGGACGCAACAATAACATTATGGCTTTGTGGGCGCTCGATCAAATGGCGCCAACGGTAGCATTGGATTATGTTCAGTTTGCAGTGTATCAGAATTATTCCGGGGCGTTGCTCACCAAAGCCATTGCCCTTGCTGAAGCTGGAATTCACGGAGAGGCGATTGTATTATTTGACAGCCTCAGAAAAGTATCACCTGGTTTAGTGCCGATGGCCGAATCCGTGCAACGGGTTTTGGCGGTCGATAAAAAATTGGTGAGCCGCCTCAATGATATGGAGAAGTATGCCTTCTGCCGCTATCGGCTGGGCTATGAAGACTCCATAGCATTTAATTCCATCTCTTCTTCGATTGAAAATGCGGACTGGAAAGGGCGGACTATCCTGGACAGAAGCAAAAATTTATTGGCGTGGGATGAACTGCAGGATGCTATCCGGGTGTACAACCGATTGAACGGAATTGCGATGAGTGATCGAAATTTGTTTGAAGACATACAACGCCATGAACTGTTGATGCTGGCCGCGAATGGAAATATGGATCTCATCCAGTCGAAAATGGAAAGTGGGATACAATGGAAGCCAGGGCGTCAGTGTGAGAAAATTTATTTCGAAGCCCTGCTCGATCTGAAAGCCAATGATACCCTTCGCGCCAAAGAAAAATTAAACTGGCTCGGCAAACAAAATGCTTACTTTCCTCAGGGAGTTTTGGCAGGTGCTGTGTATGCCAAACAAAACCAGGCTGGCAAACTGGACGCATACACCCTGCTGGCCAATGCCGTTCAGATGAATCCGAAATCCGCTAAACTGCTGAAGGCATTCATCCTGGAGGCCAATGCTTTGGGCTTCGATGAGTTTGCGAACTCATCAAAGGAAACTTTGCGCGAAGTTTTACCGGCTTCATTATATAAAAAATTCATGGCCACTATTCCTTGACTTGGCATTTATTAATCCTACTTTGTCACATTATGAAAACTGGGTTTTTTTATCGAACCCTGACAGGGTTTTCAGAACCCTGTCAGGGTTTAGTGTATGTAATATGACAAAGTAGGATTAACTTTAAGATCAAATCTTCACTATGAAAAAAATCCTTTTAACCACTCTGATTTTTATTTCCCTTCAGTCACTTGCCCAGAGCACAAAAGATATTTTAGTTGGTGGCGGGTTCGACCTGGGTAAAACCGATTTCAGTAAATTGTTCAATAAAGCTCAGTTGGGTATTGAAGGCCATTATTTTGTGGTTCGCCATTTTGCTGTGGGGGTTGGGACTGAACTCTGGACTACCGGCCAATCCAGTTCGTTTATGATGGGCGCCCGCTGGTATCCTACCGAAAATTTATTTGTGCGCTTCCGCGGATTGATTGGCGCCAACGATGCAGCCGCAGGGGTAGGATACTCTTATCCTTACAAAGATTCCTGGCGAATCGAAGCTATGGGTGATTTTTATTTTGGAACTACAGAGGTTTCGTTACGGGTAGGTGCCGCTTATGTGATTAAATCGAAGAAGTAAAATCTCAAATCTGAAATCTTAAATCTACTTCCCTCTCATCTTCTCAAACATATCCCACATCTCCTGACTTCCGCGATTTATTAACGAATCAAAAAAAGTATGGAAAACGATAGTGTCTGATGGGTTTTTGCTTTCAAGTTGGGTGACCCGGCACATTTGG
>JAYUHI010000384.1:0-1521 GCA_043767095.1 Bacteroidota bacterium | reverse complement strand
TGGAAAAACCTGGCGAAAAGTCAGGATGGTTTTGCTTCTGAAGGAATTGCTTTTCTACAAAAATTATTAAAAAATTAGGTCATGAGCGATAAGAAAATCAATGTAGCGATTGTTGGGCTAGGCTTCGGTGCCGAATTTATACCGATTTATAAAAAACATCCGAATGCAAACCTGATAGCCATCTGTCAAAGAAATAAGACAAAGCTGGATGAAATCGGAAATGCATTTGGTATTGACAAACGATATACGTCCTACGATGAGTTGTTGAAAGACCCATCAATTGATGCCGTTCATATCAACACTCCGATTCCAGACCATGCTATTCAATCGATCAAAGCATTGAAAGCGGGGAAGCATGTAGCGTGTACGGTCCCCATGGCCACAACCGTAGAGGATTGCAAAGAAATCGTTCGACTAACAAAAGAAACGGGCCTTACTTATATGATGATGGAAACCGTGGTGTATGCACGCGAGTTTCTATTTATGAAAGAACTGTATGATAAAGGTGAACTGGGGAGGTTGCAGTTCCTTAAAGCAAGTCATCAGCAGGATATGGATGGATGGCCAAATTATTGGCCCGGTCTGCCACCAATGTATTATGCCACGCATTGTGTTGGCCCGGTGTTGGGATTGATGCGAGGCGAAGCGGAATATGTTTCATGCTTTGGCTCCGGAACAATACGAGAGGAACTTCATCAGCATTATAATTCTCCCTACGCTGTAGAGACAACTCATATAAAACTAAGAAACTCAGATGTCAGTGCTCATATTTATCGATCGCTATTTGATGTAGCGCGGCAATACAGAGAAAGTTTTGAAGTATATGGATCAAAGAAATCTGTTGAGTGGCCATTAATTGAAGGAAAGCCATTGGTGATGCACACGGCTAAACGCCCTGAGCCTGAGATTCCCGAGGAAGTTGAATCTCCGGATTACGCAAAGTTATTGCCCGAACCCATTCAGAGGTTTACCACGAAAGGTGTTTACGATAGCGATGAACATCAACACCTTTCTTTTACGCAAGGCGCAGGTCACGGTGGTTCGCATCCACATTTGATTCATGAATTTTTATCGGCATTGGTTAACAAGAAACAACCGTATCCAAATGCTTCACAATCGGCCAATATTACATGCGTTGGAATCTTAGCGCATGAATCTGCAAAACAGGGTGGAAAAATTATTCCTTTGCCTGAATTTACTTGGAGTCACTAGCCACATATTCTCAGATTAAATTTGTGAACCTGCCTGTCGGCAGATTATTCTGTGGCTGATTTTAGTTTATGTGAAGCCGGTTGAGAATTTAAAGGGCGAATTGATCTATTTTCAACCCAGTATTCCTTCAAGAACTACGTTCTATTTCTCTCTTCGGCATCGGTCACTGCAATATTTAACCTCGTTCCAAACTTTTTCCCATTTCTTTCTCCAACTGAACGGGCGGCCGCAGACCAAGCACGTTTTGATGGGGAGATTGGATTTTTTTATAGATCGCATTCTTTGCAAACAATAAGTTGAGAGAAGTGT
>JAYUHI010000383.1:0-8959 GCA_043767095.1 Bacteroidota bacterium | reverse complement strand
CGGAAATAAAACTGGGACAAGATGTAGCCATCGCTGTGGACGCTCCCCTCTCCGCAGGAGAGGGGCAGGGGGTGAGGCCTTACACCGGAAAAATCACCAGGGTGTCCGACAAAGCTGAGTTTACACCCAAGACCATCCAGACCAAAGAAGAAAGAGCCAACCTTGTTTACGCGGTGAAAATTTCGGTGAAGAATGACGGGTATTTGAAGTTGGGAATGTATGGAGAAGTTAGTTTTAAAAAATAAACAATAGGCAAAGGCAATAGGCAAATTGCCTACTGTTTTATTGCCTACTGCCTACTATTAAAAAATATGAAAGCAGTACAAGTCAACAACATCAGCAAAGTATTCAAAACAAAGAAGGCGGAAGTGATTGCTCTGCGCGATGTTTCATTTGAAGTTGAGCGGGGGGAATTGTTTGGCATCATTGGCCCGGATGGCGCGGGCAAAACAACGCTGTTCAGAATTCTTACCACGTTGATGATAGCCAACAACGGCACCGCTTCGGTGGATGGCTTTGACGTGGTGAAAGATTTTAAAGAAATACGCAAACGCGTTGGCTACATGCCCGGACGGTTCTCTCTTTACCAGGACCTAACCGTTGAGGAAAACCTTTCCTTTTTCGCCACACTCTTCAACACCTCTATTGAAGAGAATTACGATTTAGTAAAGGACATCTACATCCAGATAGAAAAATTTAAAAAAAGAAAAGCGGGAGCGCTGTCGGGTGGGATGAAACAAAAACTCGCGCTGAGTTGCGCCCTCATTCACAAGCCCTCGGTTTTGTTTTTAGATGAGCCCACCACCGGAGTTGATGCTGTCTCGCGAAAGGAATTTTGGGAATTGCTCAGAAATCTGCAGAAGCAAAATATCACCATTGTGGTTTCCACTCCTTATATGGACGAGGCCAGTTTGTGCGACCGTGTGGCGCTGATTCAGGAAGGAAGGATACTAAAAATAGATTCACCGGCAGGGATAACCGAAAAATTTGGCCAGCCGTTGTGGTCTGTTCAATCGGGCAACATGTACTCACTCATGCAAGAACTCCGGGGTTTGAAACAGGTGAGATCATGTTATCCCTTTGGCCAGGTTCATCATGTAACATTGAATGCCGGTTATGAAATGAAAGCTGTGGAAGTCCAGTTAAAGCAGTATAAACAGTTGACCATTCAACCCATTAGCCCCACAATTGAGGATTGTTTTATGGAATTGATGAAACTAACACCCGAAAAACTAAACCAGTAATTTTCATGCACATAAATTTAACTGGCCGATTAAAAACCAATCCCAAAGTGTTTGCGTTTACATGGTTGTGGCGTTTTCCGGGCGACATTCCGCTCAAACCAAACCAGTTCATTGGAGGGTTACAAAACAAAACCTTAGCTGTATGCCGGTTAGCATAGAACTATTTCGAAAAAATGAATCATAATAAGCACACCATATGAAATTAAATGAAACCAAATCGCTGTTGAAAGCCCTGGCCTTTGCGGCTGAGAAGCACCGCTTTCAGAAAAGAAAAGACACGGCCGGCACTCCTTACATTAATCACCCCATAGACGTTGCGCTTACCCTGGCCGAAACCGGAGAAGAAACCGATGAAGATTTAATTGTAGCCGCCATTCTGCACGATACCATTGAAGACACCCAAACTTCCCCCGAAGAAATTGTTGAACAATTTGGGTATGCCGTTCTAAACCTTGTACTCGAAGTGACCGATGATAAAAACCTGCCGAAGGAAGAGCGCAAGAAATTGCAGATCATGAACGCGTCTAAAAAATCGGAGTCGGCACGAAAGCTGAAACTGGCCGATTAGATTTGCAATGTGCAAGACATCATCCATCACCCTCCCGGTAACTGGAGCAACGAACGCAAGCAGCAGTACCTAACCTGGGCTGAACAAGTGCTGGATGGATTGAAGGGCACCAATCTCAAACTGGAGAACAAACTGAAGAATTTGATTAGCGAGGGCCGAAGGATTTTTGCTTTGGGAGAAAAACCCGAACTGGTGAATCTGCGTTAATCTGAACGCTTCTCAGCTTTTACTTTCAAGGCATCGTTCATTGATTTTAACATGGGCAGAACACCTTGATTAAGTTTACTCCAAAACATGGGCACGAGAATTCCACTGAACCCTTCTATATGAATAAGCCGTGTGCCAGAAGCAATTTCTTCCAGTGCGAAGACTTTATCATTGGTAAATAAAAATCCGGCCATCATTTGAGCACGCCACCGAAAAGACTTAGGCTCTTCGAAGGTTGTAATAACAGGGCTATATTTATTGGAGGCTTTACCATCTTTGCCACACATAGTAATACTAAGCTTAGACCCAAGAGAAGCGACTCCACGGGCCTGTTTAACGATAGGATTCCACTGCTTCCAGTTGTTGAAATCCGTGAGGATGTTCCACACTTTTGTTAATGGAGCAGCAATTTCTATTTCGGTTCGAAGTTCTCTCATAATAATTTTACTTGCTTTAATCTTAAAATAAATTGATCTACAAATGAGGGATTTTTAACGGCCGACACAAATGTTTTTAAAGATAACGAAAGTAATGAGGACACCGAAACCCGCTATTGCACAAATCTTGTTGGCAGTAGTTTTTTCATTCTCTACTCTATTAAAGGTGGGTCACTTTGTATTTCAATTCATTCACTAATTTGTCGGATACAATCGACCTGTGACATGCATCTGGTTTCTCCTCTACGCAAAAAAGTACAATTCTGTTAGCTCCGTTATTTTCAAGTGTTTCAATAAAATTTCCGAAGTCAAATTTATTTAGAACTCGCTCTTTATATTCTTTTTTGAACACTTCTCCCAAGCATTGTCTATCATGTTTTAATTCTCCTTTGTCCAAGTCCGCTTGTTTTTGAAGTTCCCTAACTTCTCCGGGCGGAGCAAGATTAATTACATGTCCATAGTTTATGCCTAATTTTGATAGCTTCTCCTGTAATTTATTGCTGTTTACGTAGGAATACTTTGAGCCCCTTACGCCTCGTCTTTGTCGTATGTCGCAAAATGTGTCAATCCTATTCTCTTTCAGTTTATCAAAAAAACTCTTCTCTGTGGAGTTATAAACACCAATGGTAAAAAACTCCATCTATTCGTATTTTTTTCTTGAAGTATAGTTTTGTTCAGAATTAAATAAGTCAACGATATTTCTGCCCTTATTTAATTCATTTATAACATCTACTTGAGTTTTTGCACGAGAGGGTGCAATTATGTGAAGTATAGAAATGTTTCGTTTTAAAAGCTCTTGTCCGATAAGTTTACTTCTATGACACTCTTCTGGTTTTGACTCACTACACATAACTGCAGTGTTTATTTTTTTATTGTTTGCAGTTATTAGCCTCTGAAGTCCTTCTTTAAAAAAATCTTTGCCCTTCATGATGTCGTAATCGACTTTCCCTTCAATGTAACAAGAACGGTCATTTGGAAGTCCCCCTAACTTGTCTCCTAAATAGACATAGATTATTTCAGCGCTTTTAAGGTCATGCTTTATACTCCCCTGATTGAATTGAGGATTGAATTTTGAAAAAGGACTTGACCTGATGTCAATTAGGTAATTTATGCTGAAGGATTTCAATTCTTCTATAAAGTCCTCAATCTTTTTTGTACCGTGGCCTATTGAGTAAATCATGGCTGTCCCCCAATTTGATTTGCGTAGTCTGAGAATGAACGTCCATTAAACAAGTCCGGAATAGTAATTAACGCAGTCACTTGCTTCCAATATTGACCTCGAAATTGCCTGGTTAAGCCAATCCGGATATATCTATGTAGATTATTATTAAAAGCATTCATTAGCTCTTTTGGATAATTAATGTTCCCCCTATTTTTCTGGTATCTTACAAATGCTAAAGTTAACAAATCTGTAACAGGAATAGAAGCATGATTATTCCCAGCATGGTCGGTAAAATTCATTCGTACTTTAAACTTTTCGAAGCTTATTTCATCCCAAATCTGTGTTATTCTCTGAGCCTTAACTATGAAAAGTGACTTATCCTGAGGCTCCATGGCCGCAGTCAGGTTTGCTATGGACATTCTATTAAGCACATCAATTATTTCACGGTCGGAAAGATGTCGTATAAATCTTGGGGCAAAGTTTTCATTAATAATCCAGTCCTCAGTATGATAAATTTGATCCGGTCGGTACTTTCTGAATTCTATCTCAACCAGATTAAAATGATTGATAACTTGAGTAGCGCCCTCCATGGTGAAATCTCTATTCAAACCTGTTTGAAAAAGTGGTCGAACGAACCTCCATGTCTGAGGATCAACTCCGCTAACGCATATATTTCCATGATTCATTCGAGTTATCCCAGTTATAACTATTTGCTTTCTAAATAATCCTTGCCCCGCACACGTTCTACACAATTGTCCGGCATTGGAAATTATTGGAGTCGTAAGTCTTTGTCCGCATGCAATACAATGTGTTTGTGTTACTGACATAATTTCAGGAATTTTATTTACTGTTGGTCCAACAGGTATAACATAACTTCTTGCTTTTATCTCCGGAAAGTCTTTTACCGCAATTACTACAAAAACCGTATGCACTATCTTCATTATTGCCCCGTGATGGTAATCGAGGGGGACTATTTTCATTGAATGACCCAAGTCCCTTGACCCTCGGTGCAAGCATGGTTATCATACCTTGATTAAGGTATGACTTAGCCTCTTGAAATGAAATTCTCGGCTGTTCGTTGTTATTTATTTTTACATAAACATCATTAAGATTCATGGAGCGTTTTGGGAATCCAAGGGTAACCAATTCTTCTCAATTGTAAAAATTAAAGAATACTCTGTATTCACATTCCCAGATGTCTAGTATTTTTTTACTTTTCATATGTTCTCCTTTAAGTCGAAAAAATTACCGCCAACAACCAACTATGTTCACCACAATATACCAACGGTGCATATATATCGCCAATGTCTTCTGTAAAAAGTGTACATATTCATAGGTCACCGGAAAAACTTGATCGCCTTCGGCATGATTTCAATTTGAGCCGGCAGCATTCCCGCTAGTTCACCTTCGGTTTCAATCCAGCCTGCCTCGGCTGAAGCTTCGGCAGGCGAGGCAAGGGACATCCGGGTGCAGGTGTCATACCTAACCAGATCATCTTTAATTTTCTTTCTGGATTTAATCGTCTGAAGAAACCACAGGAATTTAAGCAACGGAATTTCCCCCGCTAAGAAAGTAGAGAACACGCCATCATCGGGTTGGGCATCGGGGGCAACGTACATAGCACTTCCAAAAGACTGCCCGTTGGCAATGGCCAACACACGCAACTTGCCGTGCCATGTCCATTGATCAGTGGTTACTTCAACGGCTTCCGGCCGGTGTGAAAAAAAAGTCTGGGTGATCGCTTTGAAATACGTGAGGGTGGGGCCAAGAGAACGGTCACTTTTGAAAAGTCTTCTCACTACATCAGGGCCCATGCCCAGGCTGGCTACGTTGATAAAATAACGGAATGTTTTCTCACCCATTTCATTCAGGCAATTCACTTTACCAACATCGGTCAATTTTCCACCATGAGCAATCTTTTCTAAAATGCTTTCGGCTGTGGACAAAACTTTTCCAAGTCGTGCGAAATCATTGCCGGTGCCGAGTGGAATTACACCGATAGGAGGTCTCCCAACCAAGCCCTCTCCGGCCTGCCTGCCGGACAGGCAGGGGGTTGGGGGCCACATTATCCCATTCAACACTTGGTTCAGGGTGCCATCGCCACCGGCTGCTAAAATGCCAATGGGATTTTGCAAAACTGCCGCTCTTCCCAACTCAATTGCGTGATCGCGGTGTTTAGTTTCCCAAACTTCAACGGTATATTTTTCGGAAAGTCCTGGAAGGATTTGCTGGTAGAATTTCTTTTTCTTTCGGGAAACACCGTTCAGGATGATGACCAGTTTTCCCCTGTCGGTCATGTGTTACTTACAATTCTTCTTGATCGCCACTTTCGCATCCGTTGAGCCCAGTTCTTCTGCACGCTTCAGGTCCAGGCAGCCATCGTATTTGTTGTTCATGAGGATTTTTACCAAGCCACGTTGCAAATACGTTTCGGGGTCGTTCGGAAATAAATCAAGGGACGAGGAGTAATCATCTACCGCGCCTGAGTAATCTTCTTTCTCCGCCTTGCAAGTGGCGCGGTTATCGTAATACGTTGGGTTGGTATCATCCAACTCAATCGCCTTAGAGTAATCGGCAATGGCGCCATCAAAATCCTGCTGACTGTATTTCAAAACGCCACGGAGGTTTAATGTTTCCGGGTCTTCGCCATCCAATTCAATCGCTTTGTTGTAATCGTCCAATGCTCCTTTCACATCGCCTTTAGCGCTTCGGGCCAGTGCGCGGTTTTCATATTTCACCGGATCTTTCGGATCGAGTTTCAGGGCTTCATTAAAATCGGCAATGGCCGGATCAAAATTGCTGAGACTGTAATAGGCCACGCCCCGGTAGTTGTGAAGCTCTGCATCAGCTTTTCCCAATTCGATGGCTTTATTGTAATCATCAATGGCGCTCACAAACTCACCCAACTCTGCTTTCACAAATCCCCGATTATAATATTTGTCGGCATCAGCGGGCCCAAGTTCCAATGCCTTGGAGAAATCGAAATACGATCCTTCGAGGTCATCGAGATTAAATTTGGAGAAACCGCGATGGGTAAAGGCATCAGCAAATTTCGGATTGAACTTAATGGCCTTGTCAAAATCGGCAATAGCGCTTTCATCATCGCCTAAGTTCATTTTGGCCAGGCCGCGGTCGTGCAGCGCCTCGGCAAAAGTTGAATCCAATTCCACCGCAATAGTTAGATCAGAAATAGCGCCATAGAAATCCATCAGTCCCGTTCGGGCTTTGCCGCGCAAGTCAAGGGCGAATTTATTTTTTGGATTGGTATCCAGAATTTTGGTGAGATCGGCCTTGGCCCCGGCAAAATCATTGGCTGCGATTTTCTTTTTGATGGATTCCAGTTGAGCATCCGGCTGGGCCAGCAACACCAAAGGAAATAATAGAAGGAGGGAGAATAGATTTTTCATTGCCTAAAGTTAACAAGGCTTTGGACACGAATGACACGAATTTTCACGAATAATAGTAAGACTTCATGGAGAGATTTCCGGCAGAAGCACAGGGGCCTCAGGTTATGTTAAATTTTTTATTCGTGTTTATTCGTGAAATTAGTGTCGAAAAAAATGCGCTACCTCTTCTCCATCTCCTATCTCGGCACCCGTTACCACGGTTGGCAAACACAAGCCAACGCTAAAGGTGTGCAGCAAGTGATGGAAGATGCCATGAGTAAAATTCTCCGGAAGAAAATCGGGATTGTGGGCAGCGGAAGAACCGACACCGGTGTGCATTGCCAACGACAGTATTTCCATGTGGATTTGCCGGAGCCGGTGAACGGCAAAGCTCTGATTCAAAACCTGAATGCTTTTCTGCCGAAGGATATTGCCATTCACTCCATTCAAAAAATCCATCCCGAAGCCAGTGCGCGGTATGATGCTATTCAGCGCAGCTATCGCTACATCATTACCCGGAAAAAAGACCCATTGTTAATGGGCCTGGGCTGGCATTTTTTTAAACCGCTCGATTTGCCAACCATGAACCGGGCCGCTGCGTTATTGCTGGGTGTTCACGACTTTGAATGCTTCAGCAAAGTGAAAACCGATGTAAACCATTTCCTTTGCACGGTGAAGAAAGCAAAGTGGACAACGAAGAACGATTTACTTTTATTTGATATTTCTGCCAACCGTTTTTTGCGTGGCATGGTTCGGGCGATTGTAGGAACCTTGGTGGATGTAGGAACAGGAAAAATATCCCTGAAAGAGTTCGAATTGATTTTGAAAAGTAAGGACAGAAAACGAGCGGGCATGAACGTGCTGGCCGATGGGTTGTATTTAATGGATGTGAAGTACCCAAAAAAAATATTCGACCTCACCCCTGCCCGTCCGGCAGGCGGGCCCGGCCCCTCTCCGGGACGGAGAGGGGTGCCGTTATAGTAATTGTTTATTGAATATTAAGCATACAATATTTTAAAATCGCCCCCTTCTCTCCCGAAGTCTCGGGACAGGAGAAGGGTTGGGGATGAGGTGAAAGAAGAACTAACAAAACCATGGACAAAGAACAAGTCAGCAGCGGGAACATTATAGATTTCAAAGTGGTGAAGCGGATTCTGCAATTCGTGAAGCCCTACAAAGGGCGGTTTTATACTATTATCATCCTCACCATTTTGCTGGGCATCCTCGGCCCGGTGAGGCCGTGGTTAATTCAACTCACACTCGACCGCGATGTAGCCCACAACAATTACCAGGGCATGGTGAATGTAATGCTGATCATTTTAGGATTGCTGGCTGTTCAATCAATCGTGCAATACGGCCACACGTATTTATCAGGCCGAATCGGGCAGTTTGTGATTCGCGACATCCGCATAAAATTATACGAGCATTTGGTAAACCTGCGATTGAAATTCTTTGACAAAACCCCAATAGGCAGATTAGTGACGCGCACTATTTCAGATGTGGAATCATTAGCCGATGTATTTAGTGAAGGGCTGGCGGCCATGGCAGGCGATATGCTGCAAATTGTTTTCATCCTCGCCTTTATGTTTTACAGCGATTGGCGGCTCGCGCTGGTTTCACTTTCTTCCATTCCTTTTATGCTCATTGCCACCTACATCTTTAAAGAAAAAGTGAAAGTGGCTTTCAATGATGTGCGCAATGCAGTGGCCAACCTAAACACGTTTGTGCAGGAACACATTACCGGCATGAACGTGGTGCAGATATTCGGGAGCGAGAAACGGGAATTCGAAAAATTCAAAGCCATCAACAGAGAGCATCGGCATGCCCACCTGAGATCGGTGCTTTACTATTCTGTTTACTTTCCCGTGGCAGAAATCATTTCAGCGATGGGCATAGGCCTGTTGATTTGGTATGGTGCGAAAAGCGCTTTGCGATTTGAGGAGACCGGCATGACC
>JAYUHI010000382.1:0-3784 GCA_043767095.1 Bacteroidota bacterium | reverse complement strand
CAACCAAACTTCCACCCAATACCCAGAGCAAGCTTGCCCAAGTCATTACTGTTGAAGGCTCATCTAAATCAAACCTCAGATTAGCCCAGGAAGAATTTAAGGGTGATAAGGAATAGAAAATCCAAAGACAGGCAATGGCTAAAAGAACCACGGGTGCTATCGACCTCACCTCCGGCCCCTCTCCAAAGGAGAGGGGAGGAGTTCTCGCGATCAAAAGTGGAGCAATCACCTGTGTATCATAAATCTTCTTAAAAGTTACTGTGATCGAAACTATTCGAACGGTATAGAAACTGGTAAGCAGGTTCACCAAAAAGAAGATGCCAATGAAAACCGGTGAATCTAAACTGGCCAGCATGGATTCTTTGGAAAAAAATCCAATAGTAAATGGGAAGCCCATTAGGGATAGGCATAGGATTACGATCGCTGTCTTCAATGAACCAGAGGGCGAGTTGTCTGACGTCTTTAAGCCTGCCTGTCCGGAAGGCAGGACGTCTTGACGACTCAGGATTATTCCGGCTGTCAGAAAAAGACCAGCCTTAAAAATAGCGTGCGATAAAAGATGAACGAATGATGCATTGAATCCTGAGTTGCCTGCCACCATTATCATCAACCCCAATTGCGAAAGTGTTGACCAGGCTAATAATTTCTTGAGGTCATTTTCGCGGAGCGCATTAACGCCTCCAATCAAAGCTGTAGTGGCACCAATGATGGCTGCGACTTGCAATGTGACTGGCGTGAATAAAAAGTGGAGCCTTGCCATTAAGAAAACTCCAGCCGCAACCATTGTGGCTGAATGAATGAGTGCAGAAACAGGAGTTGGTCCCTCCATAGCATCAATGAGCCATTTGTGAAAAGGAAACTGTGCTGACTTGGAAAATATGGCCAGCAAAATGAACGCACTGATCACTGGTTTCGCGTCTTTAATAAAATGAGAAGTTTCCAACGCTGAGATTTCAAACGTGCCACCCATTACCCAAAGCAACATGAGAACAATTAAGAAACCAGCATCGCCAATTTTGTTCATGATGAAGGATTTGGTAGCCGCTGCCGCGGCTTCGGGTTTGTGACGGTAATAACCAATGAGAAGATAAGAACACAACGCAACCAACTCCCAGAAAATAAATAGCTGAAACAGGTTCCCCGAAAGGGTAAGCCCCAACATGCTAAACGTGAACAGCCCAAGAGTTGAGAAATATCTGGGTCTTGATTTATCCCCTTCTAAAAAACCAATTGAGTAAACATGAACTAAAAATGAAATGACGGCCACGATAACCATCAGAGGAATTGTGAGTTGATTGAATTCAAACGAAAGTGTAATGGTATGACTGCCGATGTAAAACCAATTCCATCCCACAGTTGTTTGTTCAGTTTGCGAAGAATAAAAGTTAAGGATAATCGCAAGGCATAAAGTGAGGAATGAAAAAACGGAGGCAATGATTGAAATCAATTTTGGTTTGTTGCTAGGAATAAATAAACAAACCACGGAACCCAGCGATGGCAGAGTTAATAACAATATCACCATCAGCGAAAGCGAACTCATGAAGCGGGCTCTTTAAGTTCGGAAATGTTTTCGGGGATTGAGGTGTGATAATATTGATAAACCCGAAGGGCAATGGCCAGGCCAACGGCAGATTCACACACGGCCACTATTAAAATGAATAGGATCAGAAGTTGACCATCGGCATCGGCCCGGTAAGATGAGAAGGCAATTAAATTTAGGTTTGCACTGTTGAGCATCAGTTCCAACCCGATTAAAATCATGATCGTATTTTTTTTGAAGAGCACCACGAGCAATCCAATGCTGAACAAAACAACAGCCAACACAGGCAAGCTCATGGTTGGGTTCACAATGCGTTTGGTTTTTGGATGGATGATAAGATTGCACCAATCAGGCTAACCAATAGTAAGACACCCGCAACCTCAAGGGGTAATGAATAATCAAGGATTAGCTTTTGACCAAGCGCTGATGTTTTGATTACGTAAGGCACCCCTCTGGGCTGATAGGCCATGACCCAAACAGTGATGATTACAATAACACCTGAGGCTGCCAGTAAGTTGGGAATCGAGAATGCGTTGGCTGTTTCCGTTGACAATGATCCTTTTCTGGCCGTCACCATTGTAGCAAACAAGATGAGCACCAGAATGCCGCCTCCATACACCATGATTTGCGAGATGAATAGAAATTCAGAACCATACAACCCGAAGATCACGCCAATGCATAAAACAACTACCAACAAATTTAAACCTGCTTGAAAAACTGAGCGACTGAATAAAATCATCAACGCAGCGGCAACCACGATTCCTTCAAACAACCATAGCACCCACTCCTCACTCATGAGTGTCAGGAGGTTTGGGAACAATCATCTTTGGCTTAAAGACAGGTTTTGCGGAGCCAGGTTTCTCTGCTATAGGAGATGATGGTGCAGTCGCTTGCTTCACTTCCTGAAATTTAGTCCATGCTTCTTTCTTTTCGATTATTTCAGGATTGGTCATGGTACCGAATTTAAAATAATGTTTGTCCATGCTGTAAGAACTAAAATCAAAAATGGGTGTCATGGTCAGGCTTTCGGTGGGGCAAACGGTAGTGCACAATCCGCAGAAGCAGCACTTGCCCATGTCAATATCAAATTTGGCCGCATAAATTCTTTTGGATGTGCCATCCGATGTCTTTCCAAATTCTTCGGGCGAGCGAATAGGATCAATGGTGATGCAATTGACGGGGCACACCTTCACGCACTTATCGCACACAATGCAATCGTCCATTTCATTGTGCAGTTGATAACGACCGACAGAAGGAACAGGCAGTTGCTCGTGAGGGTATTGGATGGTTGATAAGCCGCGTTGCGATTGAAAGTATTCAACATCACGAATATTGATTCGCGATTTTTCATTTCGCTTACTCGCGCTCTTTAACAAATGCGAAAAAGTTAAGGCCAGGCCTTTGTTAAGGGATGTGAACGCCTCAAAAATGTTTCCCCAGTAAGAATCGCCTGGCTTCATGGAAACAAAAATAAGGTAAATGTCGGATGTCTGATGTTTGATTCCTGATGAATTGTTGAATCCGTCATCGGATAATCCGACATCGGACACATCAGACTACCGGAATGGTGATAAAGAATGTAGAGCCTTTTTTAACTTCGCTCTCTAACCAGATTTTTCCACCATTGCGTTCAATAAATTCTTTGCAGAGGATAAGGCCAAGACCGGTGCCTTTCTCGTTGGCAGTGCCGCGCGTACTGTAGCCAGTAGTTTTATCAAAAAGAACTTTTTGAATATCTGGTGAAATACCTACTCCGTTGTCTTTCACACTCATGGTAATCTCTTTTTCTCCCCTCACTGCCGATATGGTTATGGTGCCCCCATTGTCGGTGAACTTAATGCCGTTTAAAAGGAGGTTACGAACCACAAGGTTAATCATGTTTAGATCAGCGAAGGCGGTGATTTCCTCACCTACCTCGTTAATGAAATTAGTTTTCTTCGAGCTCATAGAAGTAAGCAACCGCACGTTATCGTCAATCAAGGCTTTCAACCCGATTTTTTCTTTTTTGATGGAGACTTTGTTCATCTGAATTAAAGTCCAGTCCAGCAAGTTGTTGATCAAATTTTTAGTGTGTGTAAACTGGACGCGCATTTCCCGGGTAAGGGCCGGCAACTCGTCTGGCGTAATTTCATTTCGCTCCATCAAATCCAACAGGCCGGCCAATGAATTGATGGGCGAGCGCAAATCATGGGAGATGATAGAGAAAAACTTATCTTTCACTTTGTTTAGTTCTTCCAGTTCCTG
>JAYUHI010000381.1:0-1526 GCA_043767095.1 Bacteroidota bacterium | reverse complement strand
AATATGATCTTGATGAACCGAAGCGTGTTGCCGAAGCAATTAAGTTAATGGGCGTAAAACATGCTGTGATCACATCAGTAAACAGAGATGAATTGAAAGACCGAGGTGCCGAAGTTTGGTATCAAACAGTAGTGCAAACAAAAGCATTAAGCCCTGAGACTACCATTGAAACATTAATACCCGATACCAAAGGAAATTGGGAAGCACTTTACAGAATGATTGATGGAGGCCAGGAAGTTGTATCGCACAACATGGAAACGGTAGGTCGTCTTTATAGAATTGTAAGGCCACAGGCGAAATATGAACGAAGCCTGGAGCAAATCAAACGCATACGCGAGGCAGGAAAGCGCACCAAATCTGGCATCATGCTTGGCGTAGGCGAAACTCAGGAAGAAGTTTTCAAAGCAATGGACGATCTTGTTGAAAATGGTTTAATGATTTTAACACTCGGCCAATATCTTCAGCCCACCAAAATGCACCTCGCGGTTGCTGAGTTTGTTCATCCCGATACGTTTGCGATGTACAAAGAAGAAGGATTGAAACGCGGATTGAAATATGTAGAGTCTGGGCCGCTGGTGCGTTCTTCTTATCATGCGGAACGGCACGTGAATGTGGCGATGGAGTGATTGGTGATTTACATCACCTCCTGAGGCAAGGGAAATTGTTGCTTCCAAAGTTCATAACACTTGTGGCATTGATGACGGCCAGCCAATTTTAATCCACATTTCTAAACCTGTACCTAATTCCCCAACTACCCCTTAAAATATCAGATTCGCCAATAATTGGCGCTAGCTCAATATGAAATCCGAAATTTTTCGTTGTCAATGGATAAATATTTACCCCAACAGGAATTACGAGTCCGATGAAACCGTTAGCTCTCATCCCCAGTCCCACATAAAATTCGTAATCTTCATTATTCAATATGTCGTATGTCAATATTCCTTCTGCGAAAATATCCCTAAAATAATTATCAGTCCCGATCCTGATTTCAGGCCTTAGCCTATCTTTTATTTCATAATTCAGCCCGATGAAAGGTAAATTGGACTGATGAAAATCGGTGCCAAGTTGGCCGAAGACTATGGATGGTACAACTGCAAGCAATAATGTTATTAGTCTTCTCATATAGTTTGCTTCAAATCATTCTTTCTTCTTCTTCTTTAACTGACCTTGCATGTTGTAAGATAACATCAAAAATATGTATTTCGATTGGGCATAAAACTTATAAGCCTTGCCGTACACCACTATATCGTTGAAGACACTCTTGCCGGTGTTTTTCATGTAGCGGCCTGTGAGCGTGAAGCGGCCATACTGGATTGACCCTCCATAATGATAGTAAAGCACAACAGGTCTTACCATTTCATCCAAGGCATTAAATGTTTCCCAAACCCCAAGGTCTCGGCCATTATTTTCTGTACGATAGGGCAGGCTTTGCCTGCGCTGAAAATTTATAGAAATACCTCCCGCCAAACTTGTTTTAAGTTTATTTCCTAAAGGTAAAGAAACCTTGGCAGTGGGTACAAAAGCTA
>JAYUHI010000380.1:0-3793 GCA_043767095.1 Bacteroidota bacterium | reverse complement strand
AATTAGCCCTTTAAGTCAATCAACTTTTTGTAAAGCCATTCCCCGTTTTTGTCACCATCCGTTTGGCTATTTTTCATTAAGTTTAGGCTTTATAATAGGCAGAAATTCAATGAGAAAAATTATACCCGGTTTACTTCTTACCCTGGCTCTAAATTCTTCTCCCGCTCAAGTTGTTCAATGGGCAACCAATGTATTCGAGTTCTCTACTGAACTCACCTCCCTTCAATACTCGGCCCAGCAGGTTTTAGGAAAGCCCAATGTTATGCCTTATGGCGGGCAGAACCCCAGCGCCTGGACGCCCGACAGAAAAGGAAAAAAAGAATTTATAAAAGTGGGCTTCACCAATCCCATTCAAGTTCAACAAGTGGCTATTGCCGAGTCGGCTAACCCAAGCGCCCTGTTCCGCGTGTTGGCTTACGATCTGGCCGGGAAGGAACATTTGCTCCATACGTTCAATCCTATGCCTGTGCCCAAACTGGGCATGATGCGGAATATTTTTGTAGATAAAACTACTTTCAAAGTGGCGGCCATAAGGTTGGAGTTTGATGGCGCTGCTATTTCTGATTACTTTTCCATTGATGCCATTGGAATTTCCGATTCGCCTTACCGGATCATCCCCGAACTCAACATCCCCACGTTAATCGCCAAAGGAATTTTGGTTGAACAACTGGACAAAAACGTGAACAGCGAAGCCACCGAACTCAATCCCATCCTATCGCCTGATGGAAAAACACTCTACTTCAGCCGAAAGAACCATCCCGAAAACATTGGGGGTCTGGCTGATAAAGAAGACATCTGGTATTCTGAACTGGATGAGAACGGAAAGTGGCAGGTGGCCAAAAACATGGGGCCTCAATTCAATAATCCAGGGCCTAACTTTGTGAGTTCAGTGAGTGCGGCCACCCCCGATGGAAAATCGGTGGTGATGATTTTAGGAAACAAATACCTGCCCGAGGGAAAAATGCTGGCGGGCGTTTCGGTGAGCAATAACATGGGCGGCACCTGGACCAACCCTGTTCCCCTGGAAATTGAAAATGATTACAACTACAACGAGAAGGCAAATTACTTCATGGCCAACACACGCAAGACCTTGATCTTGTCGGTGGAAAGAGAAGACTCGCGGGGCAGCCGCGATTTATATGTAAGCTTCATGAAACCCGACAGCACATGGACTGAACCCTTGAGTTTGGGCGATGTCGTCAACACCGCCAGTGAAGAATCGGCCCCCTTTCTCGCCAGCGATAATGAAACTCTTTACTTTGCCTCCAGTGGGTTTAGCGGTTTTGGCGGAGCCGATATTTATGTTTCAAAAAGATTGGATGACACCTGGACAAATTGGACCGAGCCACAAAACCTGGGGCCCGATGTAAACTCCAGGCTCGATGATCTTTTTTTCAACATCCCCTCAAACGGTGACTTCGCTTATTACTCTCGTGGCATTACTCCCGAAAATGCTGACATATTCAGGGTAAAACTTCCCATCTACCGCTCGCCCAATCCCATTGTTGTTATTCGGGGAAAACTGATTGACGCCCAGACCGGGCTTCCGCTCAACGCTAAAATCATGTATGAGTCCCTGCCCGATGGCACCCCTCTGGGCTCGGTGGTGACTGACTCAATAACCGGTGCGTATGAACTCAAACTTCCGGCCGGTAAGTTGTACTCTATTCGGGCAGAAGCCAAAGACCACATCTCCGAAAGTCAAACAATAGACCTGAGAAATATTACCAGCGAAGGGTTGATTCAAATCAAAAATATTACACTAAAACCTATTAAAGTGGTGAAGATTGACTCGCTGGCCATGATAACCCTCAACACCATTTTGTTTGCTTTCGATAAAGCCACCTTGTTGCCGCAATCATTTCCTGAATTGAACAGGATTTCTGATTTGATGAAAGAGCGTGAACAAATGACTGTGGAACTGGTGGGCCACACCGATTCAACCGGAGATGAAACGTATAACTTGTGGCTCTCTCAATGGAGGGCGCAGTCCGTTGCAAAATATATTTCAGACAAGGGCATACCTGCCTCCCGCATTAACATTGCCTACAAGGGTGAAACCCTGCCAAAGGAATCGAATGACACACGGGCGGGCAGGGAAAAAAACCGAAGGGTAGAACTCAGGATCATCAAACCATAAATTGGTATGCGACTGGTGCTTTTGGTTATCTGTGGTTTCCCGATGATCGCGGCAGGGCAACCCGACTCCTTAATTTATGCCGTGGGAAAAATTACGAATGCCATTACCAAAGAACCGGTCATAGCGAAAATTTCGTATCAAAGCCTCCCATACGGAAACACAGTGGGGTTTCTTAATGCGTCTGATTTTTCTTTTCCCCTGTATGATAATGAAAAGTATTCCATAACCATTGAAGCTCGCGGATTTGCTACAGCCAAGTTCATCCTCGATCCGGGCGAGGCTAACAGCGAGAAAAAAGTTGTTAAAGATGTGGCTCTGAACATACCCGGCCATGCGGGCGATAGTGTGGCTCATCATTCCGGTTCGGTGCGTGTTCTCAACATCCTGTTCGAACAAAACAAATACAATATTCTGCCGGTCTCGTTTGGCGAGTTGGATGCCCTTGCCAACACATTAAAAGGAAATCCGTCTATGATTATTCAACTCGAAGGGCATACCGATCCGCAGGGCGATCCTAAAAAACAAATGAAACTGTCGCAAGACCGTGTTGAATCGGTAAAGAAATACCTGATCTTAAAAAATGTTTCCGGCAGCCGAATAAAAACAAAGGCCTTCGGAGGCACCCAGCCCATTTCAACCATCAACACCCCCGAAGCACACCGCCTCAACCGAAGGGTGGAGATGAGGGTGCTGCAGGACTGATTTATCTTTTTAGATTGAGAGACTCTTCAAGTTCGCGAATGGTTGGTGCCGACAGTATTGGTTGCGCTCTGGAATCACCTCACCCCCACCCCCTCTCCAAAAAGGAGAGGGGTGACTCTTTGCTGGACTATTACTGAAAGTTTAAAAAGAAAAGATTTTTGAACCCCCTTCATGGAACACTTTTCAGGCTGTCATTTAAGAGAGCTCCACTCTCCGAAATGGAGAGGAGCCGGGGGTGAGGTGTTAGGGTTGGACCATTTATCCCTTTAACGCAAACTTGCAAAATTGTCGAACACCCCGAATGGGGCCTTCAAGAAATTTGGTTTGGCTTTTTGTAATTTTGAGGCCTTCTGATAGTTATCAACAATCGTTATTGGTTGTATCACTCAACACCTAATTTGACATAAATACATTTTACTATGAAAGCGCTGAAAAAAATCTTTATCGGGTTGGGTATTTTGGTTGTGCTGATTGTGGCTGCCGGAATTATTCTGCCTGTCGTTTTCAAGGATGACATCAAAAAAGCCATTGACGCGGAAATTGCCAAGTCGGTAAATGCCGATGTGGTTTTCGATGCGGATAATTTCAGCCTGTTGGTGTTCAGTAATTTCCCCAACATTACGGCCCAAATAAATGAACTGGGTGTTTTTAACCGGGCACCATTTGAAGGCATTCCTTTGTTTGTCGTAAACCAACTTAACATTGAGATCAACCTGAAAGATGTTTTGTTTGGCGATCAACTCCGGCTGAAAGGCATCACGCTCATCAATCCGCAAATCAACATCCAGGTAATGAAAGACGGCACCGCCAACTACGATATCGCGATTCCTTCAACGGACACCGTAACAACATCTGAGGAACCCTCTTCATTCTCTTTTGGCATCGATCATTGGGAAATTGTGGATGGTGAATTAGTGTATGATGATAAGTCCATTCCTTTCTTCACTTCAC
>JAYUHI010000379.1:0-1529 GCA_043767095.1 Bacteroidota bacterium | reverse complement strand
TTCAGGTTCTGGCTCTTAGAAAATTGAATTGGCGCGCAGAGAAAAATAGAGGCGTTGCTCCCTGATTTTCTTTTTGTTTTCTGTGCTAAAAGAGAGGTAGAAAATTCATACCCGATCGAGTACCGATGAATCCAAAACTGCGTTCCGAAATTTTCTATCTGAGTTTCTTTGCCCAGAGGCAGAGCCTCGAAAGGAAGTGTGCCTAATCTTCCAGACGGTATTATGAGGATGTCAGTTATTGAACTCGCCACATCGGGGTTTAACAATTTGGAAAGAACGAGCCCCGTTTGAAAATAGGTTGAGGGGTCTGAATAAAAGAGCGAGTTGTTAAATCCTTTTACCAACCGATCGAATTTTTCCGGTAGAGGCTTGCTGATGATATTGAATTTACTTTTTGTAAGGGTGAACGAGTAAAGCCTGTTTCCCTTTTCGGCAATGAAGTAACTCACTACGGCAGATCCGTCCGGTAATAAATTTTGAATGGATTTAGAATTGATTGCAGTGTTGTTGAATTTCAAATTGAAGTATTCAGGGTAATCCGTTTCTAATTTTTTGATAAACGATTCGTACTTTCCATTCAAATCAAAAAGAGTTTTTCTCATTTCCTGCTCTTGCCGTGCATCGGGCTTTTGAGCCAGCTTTTGCGAGTATAAAGCTATTTCAGTCTTTAGATTTTTTTCACTTTCCACCAGCTCTTGTGGAATGCCGGCAAATGATTTGGCATCGGCATCGGCAATGGACTCCAGCAGAACAGCCGATTTACTTTTCTCAGCAAAGTAAAAAGCCATCTCTTTGTAGTAGGCAGGCTTTGCACTTACCTCGCTCAGCAGTTGGGCAACCCGAACGCCATCTTCATAGACTTGGTTGGCCAAAGACCCTAAAGCAATTTTATCATTCTCATCGCGACTATTATGTCTCAGCAAATCAACCAACGAATCGCTGACCTGAAGACAAGAAAGTGCCAGGGTCAAATCGCTTTGCTTAATGGTTTTGTTGATGTATTTTTCTTCCAGCGTCTCTGCCTTTTCCAGCATGGAGTATAACATAACCGTTCCGTTATAAAAGGAATTGGCATTCGGGTTTTTGTTGATGGAGGTTTTATTGAAGGCAATCGTGTTTGCTTTCAGGGCCTGCTGATAAAAATATAAGGCACTGTCGTATTTTGGTTCTGAACGGTAAAGCACGCCCATTTGGTTAAAGGAAGCAGCGAGGTCGGGATGAGTGGCACCGTAAGCTTTCTGAAATTGGTTTAATGCCGCAGTGTAGTAAGCCTTTGCCGATTTAACATTCTTAAGCTTAAAATAGGTAGCGCCCAGTTCCATCAGCACCGCAGCCTGGTTAGGGTGGCCGTTGGGATACAGTTTTTTCCAAATGGCCAAAGCTGTTTCAAAATTATTAACAGCATCACCATATAGTTCCAACTTTCTGTACATGAACCCAATGTTGGATGAGGCCAGGGCAAATTTTACATGATTGGCACCGTAAACTTTTTCATAAATCTTCGATGCCATTTCATAATAGTCGAGCGC
>JAYUHI010000378.1:0-8998 GCA_043767095.1 Bacteroidota bacterium | reverse complement strand
CCAATCAACCGAAGCATCATTCCACCGGATAAAATCCGACAGGTCAACATGGGCTCGTTTTGCCATGCCCGTAATAGTCTCTCCTTTTTGAGCCGTCAAAGCGTGCAAACCGTTTAACTCTATTTCTTTTAATGATGTTGTGATTGATGAACTTGTAGTTGATTTTTTTCCTGACGTTAGCCAAAGGGTGTTAAAATCGTTTAGGTCACCTTTAGGGATCACGACCATATAATCTTTATCATCGGGCACAGCACCGTTCTTAATCCACTTGTTATAATCCTTGAGTTTCTCTACATCTACTCCGCTCTTTTGTGCGATTTCATCCAATGAAATTCCCGATGCTAAAACCGGTGTTACAACCACTTGTCCCTTACCACCACCAAACGCATCCTCAAAAGCTACTTTATGAGCCAGGTATTTTTTTACATACCAATAGGTATTGCTTGTAACATCCATGTGGCGCGAGCCTGAATGTTCTTCGCCTTCCGAACGCATGGTTCCTCCAATGCCCATTTGATAAGACTGAACCACCAGCAGCCAGTTGTTAAAGTAGGAGTTGCTTTGCTTGAAATATTTGGCCGCGCCTTTTGATGCCGCAACAATATTCATCCGCTCGTCCACCCTTTTGTCAATTTTCAAACCCATTTCACGCGCAGTCTCTGCCTTGAATTGCCAAAAGCCCACTGCGTTGCTGGTGGAGACTGCATCGCTTATTAAAGCGCTTTCCTGGATAACTAAGTATTTCAGATCATCAGGAACACCTTCTTCCTTAAAAATCTTTTCGATGATGGGGAAGTATGTTTTAGCTCGTTCAACTTTTATATTAAAATATTTTGGACTGCTGACGAGCGCATCCACATCTTGTTGAATCTCACGCCTCGCGTCACCATGAACCGTGAGTGTCATGCCGGCAAAATGCATTTTATGGGGAACCTGCGGGGCCTGCCCTGATGAGGCAACTCCGCAAAAAATTAAAGCGGTTGCAAAAAATCTCATAGTGATGTAAAGGTAAGGAAAATTGTCCGCATCACTTTATGCGTCATCAAGCGGGTGCATAACAAATTGACGCACCATCCATACTATTACTTATCATTCCCTTAGGATTACTGTCATTTCATCAAACCCTGACAGGGTTTTCAGAACCCTGTCAGGGTTGTCGCGACAATTTGTTATGCACCCAGTTCAAACAATCCCCAGAAATCCTTCAAAATTTTCAGGAGTGATAATATCAGTAGTGGCCCCTGGGTACGCTTCTAAAAAAGGCCTTGGAAAAAAGGCCTTGGCTTTTTTATTCCATTTGAATTCGAAAGCGGCAATTTTTCCATCATAATCCTCTACATAATCAATTTCTTGTTGGGCTTGCGTGCGCCAGAAAAAAATGCTGCGGTGGTGCTGGTTGTAATGCAGAAATTTTTGTCTTTCGCTTATCAGAAAATTTTCCCACAGCGCTCCTTTGTCATTGCGAAGTTCCAATGGATTAAATTGGTTGATAACGGCATTGCGAAGTCCATTGTCGTAAAAATAAATTTTCCGGGCTCGTTTTAACTCGCCCCTCAAGTTTCGGCTAAATGTGCCAAGCCTGAAAATGATAAACGCCCGCTCCAAAAGCATGACATACCGCTCCACCGTTTCGTTGTCGAGCCCCGTCATCTGGCCAAGTTCAAAATACGATACCTCAGAGCCGAGTTGAAACGCAATGGCTTGCACCAGTTTCTCTAATTTTTCGGGTTTAAAAATTTTCTCCCACGTGAGCAAATCTTTATAGAGGTAACTCCCCGCCAATTGTTTCAACAATTCTGTTTCCTTTCCTGCCGATGTCACCACTTCAGGATAGTAGCCATAAACCAACCGATGGTTTAAAAGTCCGCGCTCTTCCAACAAGCTTGTGTGCTGAACCATCTCGACATAAGAGAGAGGGTACATCATAAACTCCCATTTCCTTCCGGTGAGTGGTTCGTTGATTCGGTTGGCCAGCTCAAATGCCGAAGACCCAGACGCCAGCACTTTTACGGGAAGGTTATCGGTAATCAACTTTATGGTTAAACCTATATTCTCAATTCGTTGGGCCTCATCAATAATTAATGCTTTTGATTGGCCAATGAGTGATTTAATTCTTGACAGACTTGGTTTGGCCAAAGCCATTCGCACGTCTGCGTCATCACCGTTCCAAAGAAGGGCGCGGTGCTTCATTTGCAACTCTAATTCTTTAAGCAAAGTGGTTTTGCCTACTTGACGTGGCCCCATAAGCACGATGACTTTCTTATCAGATAGCCTGGGGGAAATTGTTTGGAGAAGAGTGCGGGCAATCATACATAAAACCGCAATAACTGGCCTTTTTCTGCGGTCGCTTTCGCAAAAGTATCAACTTGACGATACAAAACCGCAATAATCAGCCTTTTTTTGCGATTACTTTCGCAATAGTTTGGGTGTGTTGGGATGAGACAGAGTTAAACCAAACTCAACATCCCGGTCTCCTTTGCCTCAAGGGTTGTTTGGCCAACCAGGTATTCATCAACGGCCCTCGCGGCTTCGCGCCCTTCGCTAATGGCCCACACCACCAGCGATTGACCTCTTCGCATATCTCCGGCAGAAAAAATATTTTCAATGGAGCTTTGATAGCGGTGACATTTCACATTGCCGCGTTCATCATACTCAACGCCCAGTTGGTCTAACAAGCCCTGGTGCTGCGGATGCAAAAATCCCATCGCGAGCAAAGCTAAATCGCAGGGGAATGTACGCTCGGTTCCGGGGATTTCAATAAATGATGAAGGCTTGTGAGGCTCTGCCTTTCTCCACTCCACTTCAACAATTTTCAAACCTGTCACTTCCCCCTTTTCGTTCCCAATAAATTCTTTGGTTACTATGCTCCATTGTCTTTCGCAACCTTCTTCATGTGAGGATGACGTTCGAAGAATCATGGGCCAGTTGGGCCAAGGCATGGAATCATTCCGGTCTTTGGGCGGCTTGGAAAGAATTTCAATCTGCGTTACCGAGGCTGCGCCATGCCGGTTGCTAGTACCCACACAGTCGGAGCCGGTGTCACCACCGCCAATCACTACCACGTGCTTTTCATTGGCTAAAATATCTTTTTCAGAAACCGTCTTACCACTCACTCTTCGATTTTGTTGAGTCAGAAAATCCATCGCGTATTCAATGCCTTTTAAATTCCTTCCGGGGATGGGCAGGTCGCGGGGAACGGTTGACCCGCCACACAAAACAACGGCATCAAACTCTTCGCGCAGTTGTTGCACGGAAATGTTCACCCCAACATTCGCATTGTTGATGAAGATGATTCCTTCCACCGCCATCAACCTTATCCTTCGCTCAATAATTTTCTTTTCCAATTTGAAATCGGGGATGCCATAGCGGAGCAGCCCTCCAAATTCATCGTCCCTTTCGAACACCGTTACTAAATGCCCTGCCGCATTCAATTGTGCGGCTGAGGCAAGTCCGGCAGGTCCCGATCCGATGACGGCAACTTTCTTCCCTGTTCTTGTTGTTGGAATATTGGGTTTCACAAATCCATCTTCAAAAGCCTTTTCAATAATCGCCTTCTCAATGAACTCTATTGTTACCGCTGGTTTGTTAATACCCAACACACATGAGGCCTCGCAGGGGGCAGGGCAAATGCGCCCGGTGAACTCCGGAAAGTTGTTGGTGGAAATTAATATTTCGTATGCCTGTTTCCAGTTGCCCTGATATACCGCATCGTTGAACTCCGGAATATAATTTCCCAGCGGACAACCGTGATGACAAAACGCAATACCACAATCCATACACCGGGCTGCTTGCTTTTGGGTATGATCAGGCCCCACGTGCTTCTCGATTTCTTTATAATCGTTGATACGTTCCTGCGGGTCGCGCTTTTGCGGCAACTCCCGGTTGATCTCTAAAAATCCTGAAGGTTTTCCCATTCTCTATTTTAGTTGGCCTCACCCCCGACCCCTCTCCGAAGGAGAGGGGAGCTCTACGATTGCTCTTTGTGCCTTGGGAATGTTGGTTGATTTCAAAGTATTTTTTGTTTGATAATTATACAAAGTTCTTTTAACGAGTCACCCCTCTCCTTTGGAGAGGGGCCGGGGGTGAGGCCTTAACGCGCATTGGCTAATTGTCCAACCGTCACACTGGCTAATTTCCTCTTCTCTAACACCGCTTTATACTCTACCGGCATCACCTTCACAAATTTCTTCAGCGTACTCTCCCAATCCTTGAGCAGTTCCGAAGCCACATCGCTTCCGGTAAAGTTGAGATGATCGTAAATCATTTTTTTGATCAGCTCTTCATCCGAAGCATCAACCGCATCGAACATCACCATCTCCATATTGCAATTCTTCTTAAAAGAATAGTTCTTATCGAAAATGAAAGCTACGCCACCGCTCATGCCTGCCGCAAAATTTCTTCCGGTATCACCCAGCACAATCACCGTTCCGCCCGTCATGTATTCGCAGCCATGATCGCCTACTCCTTCCACTACTACTTTCACACCGGAGTTGCGCACACAGAATCGCTCACCCGCCCGGCCCCGAATATAGGATTCACCCGAGGTTGCTCCGTAAAAAGCCACATTCCCAACGATGATGTGATCAGATGGATTGTATATAGATTGACGGGAGGGATATAAAATCAATTGGGCGCCCGACAAACCCTTGCCGAAATAATCATTGGCATCGCCCTCCAGTTCAAACCGCAGACCTGATGCTGCGAATGCACCAAAGCTTTGGCCTGCAGTTCCCTTGAACGTGTAATGAATGGTTCCCTTGGGGAGGCCGGGCATGAGAAAGGTTTTCGATATTTCATTAGACAGCATGGCGCCAACGGTGCGATCCTGATTACTGATAGTGAAGGAGTGTTCAACGTTCTCCACATTTTCCAAAGCAGGCCTTGCTTTGCGTATCAATTCGCGATCAAGCACAATTTCAATTCCGTGTTCCTGGTCTTCTTGTTTGAATAAAGCCGTATCCAAACTCATCGGCTCTTTAAAGAGCACTGGGCTTAAATCAATATTCTTATGCTTCCAGTTTTCTTCGTGCTGGTTGAACTCCAATCGATCTGACTGACCCACCATTTCATTCACAGTGCGGAATCCTAATTCAGCCATGATCTCGCGCAACTCTTCAGCAAGGAATGTGAACAGGTTCACTACGTATTCCGGCTTGCCAGTGAAGAGTGCGCGCAACTCTTTGTTTTGTGTGGCCACACCAACAGGACAAGTATTGAGGTGACACTTGCGCATCAAAATGCAACCCGTAGTTACAAGAGCCGCTGTTGCCACGCCCCATTCTTCCGCGCCAAGCAATGAAGCAACCGCTAAATCACGACCGGTGCGGATTTGTCCATCGGTTTGCAGCGTTACCCGCCCGCGCAATTTATTTTTGACTAATGTCTGATGCGTTTCTGCTAATCCAAGTTCCCAAGGCAAACCAGCATGTCGAATGGAGCTTAAAGGAGAAGCCCCCGTTCCGCCATCGTGCCCGGAAATTAAAATCACATCCGCATGAGCTTTCGCTACACCTGAAGCCACCGTTCCTACTCCTGCTTCCGACACCAACTTCACGCTGATGCGCGCTTTGCGATTAGCATTTTTCAAATCGAAAATCAATTGAGCTAAATCTTCGATGGAATAAATATCGTGATGAGGGGGAGGAGAAATTAATCCTACGCCAGGAGTAGAATGACGTACGCGCCCGATCCATTCGTCCACCTTATGTCCCGGCAACTGCCCGCCTTCGCCAGGCTTGGCGCCTTGCGCAATTTTTATTTGAAGTTCACTGGCATTGGTTAAGTAATAGCTGGTAACACCAAACCGGCCCGAAGCTACTTGTTTGATAGCCGAATTTTCCCAATCTCCATTTTCTTTACGGATGAACCGCGCCTCATCTTCCCCGCCTTCCCCGCAATTGCTTTTTCCTCCAATCCGGTTCATGGCCACAGCCAATGTGCTGTGCGCTTCATACGAAATAGAACCAAACGACATTGCACCCGTGGCGAAGCGTTTGAAAATCTGTTCAACCGGCTCCACTTCACTGATGGGAACGGATTTTCCCAGCCCAGTCTTTTTAAATTTCAATAAGCTGCGAAGCGTGATGGCTTTCTCGCTTTGTTCGTTTATGAGTTTGCTATACTTTTTGAAAAGCTGGTAGTCGTTTGTTTTGGTTGAGTGCTGAAGCAGGTGAATGGTTTGCGGATTGAACAGGTGTGCCTCACCGCGTTGCTTCCATTGATACACTCCACCAACCTCTAACTTAGCAGGAGCATACAATGTTTTAGGGAAAGCGAGATGATGTTTGGCCAATGCTTCACGCGCAATGTCATCCAGCGTTAACCCTTCAATTCGGCTGATGGTGCCGGTGAAATATTGGTTGATCACTTCCGAGCTGATACCAAGCGCTTCGAAAATCTGCGCGCCATGATACGATTGCAGCGTGCTGATACCCATCTTACTCATGATCTTGAGCAACTCGCCATTCACTGCCTTCTTGTAATTGTAAATTGCTTTCTCTTCTGTCAGTGCTTCCGTGAAGAGATTGCGCTTCTTCATATCATGAATGGTTTGATACACCAGGTACGGGTTTACTCCCGATGCGCCATAACCCAGCAACGTGGCATAGTGATGCGATTCCCAAACGTCACCCGCCTCCACGAGTAAGCCAACTTTCCCCCGATGGCCCTTGCGGATCAAATCATGATGAACAGCAGCCGTTACGAGAAGCGAAGGAATCTGTGCGTGACCGCTGTCAAAACTTCTGTCCGATAAAATAATGATGGTAAAGCCGTCTTCAATGGCGTCTGTAACATATTGACAAATGCGGTCAAGCCCTCGTTGAAGGGAACCTGGCTTGCCATCGGCACGGAAGTATGTGTAAATAGTTTTTGTCTGAAGGTGACGGTGATCGATGTACCGGATTTTTTCCAGTTCGTTATTCGATAAAACGGGAACCGTCAGTTCGAGGGTGACACAATGTTCAGGAGTTTCTTCCAGCAAATTCAACGATCCACCAACATGCGAGGCCAATGACATCACCATCCGTTCGCGAATGGGATCGATGGGCGGGTTGGTAACTTGAGCAAATAATTGTTTGAAGTAACTGGAAAGATGTTGCGCCTGGTTGGAAAGAACCGCCAGCGGGATGTCACTCCCCATTGAGCCTAATGCTTCCTTGCCCGTCTCGCACATTTGAGTTAACACTACACGCAAATCTTCGGTTGTATATCCGAAAGAAATTTGACGTTTCAAAAAAGTTATCGGGTCGTACTTGTGGAAACTGCCGCCTGGCTCCGGAAGATCCTGAAGACGTACTTTGTTTTCTTTTAACCACTTGCCATACGGCTGACGAGTGCAGATTTCCTGCTTCAATTCATCATCGCTCACAATTTGTCCTTTCTCCAAATCCACCACGAACATTTTACCGGGCTGAAGCCGTCCTTTCGAAATAACTGTGGCGGGATCAACATCCAGCACACCTACTTCACTCGCCATAATCACGCGGTCATCATTCGTAACAATAAATCGCGAAGGGCGAAGCCCGTTTCGGTCCAGCGTGGCGCCAATTATTTTTCCATCGGTAAACGTGATGGAGGCGGGGCCATCCCACGGCTCCATCAGGTTGGCGTGGTACTCATAAAAATCTTTTTTCTCCTGAGTCATCAGTTCGTTGCCATCCCAGGCTTCGGGAATCAGCATCATCATAGCATGAGGCAGCGAACGCCCCGCATGCACCAGCAACTCAATGGCATTATCCAGATTGGATGAATCGGATTGGGCAGGGTTGCAAATGGGAAGAATCATATCCAACTCCTCACGCGAGAAATATTCAGAAGAAAAAAATGCCTCTTTCGATTTCAGCCAGTTGATGTTGCCTTGAATGGTGTTGATCTCACCGTTGTGGGCGATAAACCGGAAGGGTTGCGATAACCGCCACGAAGGAAACGTATTGGTGGAAAACCGGGAGTGGATAACTGCGAGTCCCGAAACCACTTCTTCATTTTGAAGATCGGGAAAATAATAACGCAACTGCCCGCTGGTGAGCATGCCTTTGTAGGCAATGGTTTTGTAGGAGAGTGACGAAACATAAAATTGCGACCCTACACCCACTACCGATTCGGTGATAATTCGAGAAGTATATTTGCGGAGGATGAAAAGTTTTCTTTCGAAATCATCAACATCGGTAATGGTTTCCGGGCGCCTGATAAAAACCTGTTCCATTACAGGCTCTGCCTGGATGGCCGTTTCACCTAAATCAGTATTGACGGTTGGAAGCACCCGATAACCCAGCAACGTCATTTTCATTTTTTTGATCTGCCGGTTGAGTGCGTTGCGGCATTCTTCGCGCACGCGCTTATCGGAAGGAAAAAATACGAGGCCAACCCCATATTGCCCAAAGGGAGGAAGTTTGAAACCCAGCTTGCGGCACTCGTTGGTAAGAAATTCATGCGGCACCTGGATAAGTATTCCTGCGCCATCACCTGTGTTCGCTTCACAACCACAGGCACCCCGGTGGGCCATGCGCTCCAGCATGGTGATGCCGTCTTTCACGATCTGGTGCGACTTTCTTCCTTTAATGTTGGCGATGAACCCGACCCCGCAGGAGTCGTGCTCGAATGAGGGATGATAGAGGCCTTGAGGCTGCTGGTCTTGGTCGATCACGTATTGACTTTTTTCTAAACCCTAAATTTAAAAATTGATGATGGAGTAACGCTCATTAGGGATGGCAAGAAAATTTTATTTGGCTTGCGAACGATTAGTAGCGGAAAGAATGAATGTTCACTTGTTTGGCTGAATCCAATCAGAAATAAGGGTGACCAAAATGATGGGATTTCTTTTGTTTAAGGATGCCGTCAGCCACAAGCCTTTGTTTTATTTTATCAATGACCATACAACAAACATTAAAGCTTTTTTTTCTGTAATACCTTAAATCCGCAGGCTAAAACTTTTGAAGGCTCGCGGAAAATACAGGTAACAAAGTTCAGCAAAATTGTTTGGTAATCACAGCACCCGGAG
>JAYUHI010000377.1:0-9002 GCA_043767095.1 Bacteroidota bacterium | reverse complement strand
TAAGAGGCCGCAACCACAAGAGCGATTTTCTTACAGAGTCGGTGGCAACAAAGGCCAGGGAGTTTCCATCGGGCGATAAGGCAATGTTGCCACCAATGCTTGTGCTGAAGCGTGTTTTTTCTGGTGGCAGGAGGGTTGCTCTATATGTTCTGCTGTCGGGTGGTGATTGAGAAAAATGAATTATTGTAAGAGAAAAAAGTAAAAGTGTAGAAACAATTGCAGTAAGGATAGGCCAGGACATATTATTCAACGCAGGCATCAGCGTTTTCCAATTTTTTCGCGGTAATGAAATGCGTGGAGTGGTAGCCTGTGCATTGACCTCACCAATCAAATCACTCTGCGAGGGAGTGGGTGTGTTTCCCTGTAGCCCGGCAATAATGTCGCTGATGGCATTGTCCGTTTTATTGATTTGATCGCGATAGGATATTTGCCCCGTACTTTTTTTGGACTCATCATCCCTTGGGAGAAGTGGCCGGTTAACGCCAGTCGATTGAAACGTGAAGTCAATTGCGCGGAGCACCCCTTGCAACTCAGCTTCAATAGTCTTCTTATCATTCGCATCGAGTTCATGAATGCGAATGGGCAGCACACGGCTAGCAGTGTTGCCGTTCGGTAGTTTGATCTTTAACCCAAACGAATCCGCGGAAGCAATCTTTAAGAATTCGAGAAACTCATGCTGCCACGCAAAGCTTTTGGGATCACAGTAGGTGCGTGAAATGATCGGAATGAAGATGAGACATTTGAGTTTGTCTTTTAGGGAGTCGTCAACATCATGTGTCTCTAGCAAACCATCGTGGGGGTTTTTATCAAAGTAAATGGAGAGTGGTTCTTTGATGGTAGCCGCCAGTTCTTCTTGTAAGGCATTAACAAAATCCGTTACCCAACCACTCCGGTTATCGTTGTGGCGATAGGAGATGAAGATGTCGTATTCAAAATCTGGTATTACAGAGGGCATTAGTCAAAGTTATTCAAATAAGTTGTTTTATAAACTCCCGAACATGAACATGTTTGATGCCTGCCACATTTCCGCTTGCGGTTTCATCAAGCGTAACCACAAACTTAGGGTGGTTGTCGTAGATCAGTTCAAGATTACCGAATTCGCGTTTTGCTGTGGCCTCATCACTAATCAGGTAGGCCACCTGCACATACATCTTTTCATCTCCTCGGGTGCAAACGAAATCAACCTCTTTGTTTTGAAATTTCCCGATCCGCACCTGGTAACCGGCAATCACCAGGTGCAGGTAAACAATATTCTCTAATATTTTTCCAATATCTGATGTGCGATAACCCAACAGGGAGTGCCGCAAGCCAAGGTCTTCCAAATAGTATTTCTGCCCGATCTCAAATATTTTTTTTCCTCGCAGCTCTTCGCGATTCACTTTCAAAATAAAAAAAGCTTGCTCTAAATATCCCAAGTAGTTAAGAATGACATTGGGCGATACTTTTACTTTTTGGGATTTTAAAAAATCGCTGATGCTTTTGGCCGAAAGCAAGTTCCCCACATTATCGGCCACATAGCTGACCAGATTTTCTAAAAGCGAAACATTGCGGATGTTATGACGGGCTACAATGTCTTTAAATAATATGGCTGCGTAAATGTTTCGCAGGTAATCAAACGCCAGTGCATCGGTAAGCTCAAGGTTGATCAGGTAGGGGAGGCCTCCATAGCGGATGTATTTTAGAAAAGTTTCCTGCGAATCGGGCAATTGATGGAACGTCATAAACTCATTATACGTCAACCCAAAAATTTTAAACTCCACATATCGACCGCTTAAATAGGTGGCCAACTCTCCTGAAAGTAAAAACGCATTACTACCGGTAATATAAATATCATGGTCGCCTTTGGTTTGCAAACTTCGAATGGCTTTTTCAAAGTGATCGATGTCTTGAATCTCATCAATGAAAAGATAATTTTTATTGTCCGTCCTGGTTTGGTCATTCACTCTTTTGATCAGATCCTTGTAATCTCGCAGGCTGTCGTTCTCGAAAAGTTCCTTGTTGATATAGATAATATTGGCGGTGGCGTCCTGCTGGCGAATGATGTCCATCAACTGGAGCAGCAGGAAGCTTTTGCCCACTCTTCGCTGGCCAACGAGCACTTTAATGAGGTTTTTGCCCATGTAGGGTTTAATCCTCTCCAGGTAAACAGGCCTTGGTGTATAGGTATTTAATGTTTTCACTGAAGTTTTACTTATAGTTAAAACTTAACATCAAATGTAGTAATTTGATAAGTATAGTTAAAACTGAATGAACTTGGGTTGATTAAGCCATCAGTGTGTATGACAGTTTTGCAGCCATCCCGCACCCCTTACCCCTAAAGGGGAACCGCGCGCGGGGTTCTCCCATTAGTGAGTTAGAGGTCGAGGAAGGATTTTGCGCACGGTGGTCAGATGGCGAGGGAGGATTTAATAAAATTACAAAACTGTCGTAACACCCAGCCATCATGCGTAGGCATTCCTACCGGTTGAGCAAGTTGGGAAACGGATTAGCCTAATCTTCTTACCGCAACAATTCTACATTGTAAAAAGGCCGGCTCGTATTATCATTTTTAGAAGTGATGACACCCGCATAGTGCAAATAGTAGGTTTGATTGTTCATGGCCAGGATGGACGTAAACCATTCGCTGGCGTAAATGGCGCCCGCAGTAACATGACTTCCAATCTCACGCAAATCGTCTATAGCCTGGCCGGTTAATTTATGATCAACAATTGAAACAGAGCCCACGTGCAACGCAAGCTTAATTAAATTCTCCTGCTTATAGGGTTTGAGCGTTTCGCGCACATAGGCAACAAACTCCATGGCCCCTGGATCGGATTCAAAGGAAACCACAAACGATTTTTCGTTCGATTTGTCGGCCACAACCCGCAGCGCATCGGGTGCATTGAACTTATCAATAATATCATAGAACTCGGAAGTGGCAATGCCATCGAGCCCTACATAAACCAGAAATAAAACTTTGTCGGAAGTTTTTTCGAATTCAACTCTTGGTGCAGTTGCTGTGGAAACCATTGAAACCCCGGATGAGAAAATGTCGGGGTTAATATTAATATGACGTTGGGGATAAGGCCAGCGGCCAATGGTATCGCGCGTTCCACCTTCTTTAATCTTCAAATCCATTTCGGATAAAACGGTAAGTAGATTGGGCTCGGAGTGGGCCGCCTCGCTGCGCAGAATAGCGGAACCATAAATCACCCGGCTTAATAATGAAAACAATTCATCGTTGCCTCCATACCGCCCGCTGGTTACATAGTTTACGGGATGATTTTCCACGATGGCATTGAAGCGGTCCACCCAATGGTTTCCGGCAAATGTTAAACTGGTTTTAATAAAATCTTCTTTGTCAAAGGGAAGTAAAAGATTGACTTCACCTCCCACTTCAATCATAGACTCCACGAAAAGAATATCACTGCCGCAAGCCAGCGAACAATAGCCAATCCGGGCGTTCATGGTTCGGATAGAGTGACGGATGGCGTCTTTCACATGCGGTTCAATAGCTTGTGGAAACCGGGGCGTTGACCGGCCGGGTTGATCAATCATATGCCCTGAAAACGCGACAACATTCGGTGGAGCGAAAAGTTTCATCACCTCGTTGGGCACCGGGATGTAATGGTTTAGCAACCAAAGTTGATTGTGAACGCTGGTGACTTTGCCCCAATCATTCCCCGCATGCTGACGGGCTTGAACATAATATTCAACCGACTTAGCCTTATTCTTAATCAATAAGTAAGCTTCTCCTAACGTGGCTAACTCCCAAAAGTCTGATGGTTCTTTTTCCATCAACACAATTACCTGGGCCGCTGTTTCGCGCGCCTTGCCCGCCTGCCCCGCCATGGCCGACATAGATGCAGCGTTGATGCCCGTATAATAATTTTGTGTAACGGAAAAGTTTTTTTGATACGTATCGCGCGACAAAACTGCGAACGAGGTCTTCTGATTCTTTTTGAACAACTCCTTATATATGCTCCCCAAAATCCCTGCCGACTCAATGTCCTCTGGCGATTGTTTGTAAACCGCTTCAATGGCTTCTAACGCCAGCTCGGGCATGCCGAGTTTGGACGTGGCCAGCGCGAACAATTGTTTAACACGCGGATGAGGAGAGGTCTTTAATATCTCCTCCGCTTTCGACCGGGCCTCGAAGTACCGGCCCTGGCTAATTAAATCTTCCAGATCGGATTTCAATGAAGTTAGTCTTTAGTATTGAGTCATGGTATTGGGCATTGGGTATTGGGCATTGGGTATTGGGCATTATGACCATAAGACACAACACTCATTACCCAGGACTCACCACTCCTTTGTATTGGTCTGCCGTTAACAATCCTGCAATCTCAGTCGCTTTTGAAATCTTTACTTTCACCATCCATCCATCACCATAAGGATCGGTGTTTACTTTTTCCGGGTTGGCATCTAACCCTTTGTTAATCTCCAACACATTTCCGCTCAACGGCATAAACAAATCCGATACGGTTTTCACAGCCTCCACCGTTCCAAAAATATCGTGTTGCTTCAGGGTTTGGCCTACCGTGCTGATGTCCACATAAACAATGTCTCCCAGTTCGCCCTGGGCAAAATCGGTAATGCCAATGGTGGCTGTATCGTCTTCAACTTTAATCCATTCGTGATCTTTGGTGTACTTGAGGTCTTGAGGAATATTCATGTCTGTGTTTTTAGTCTTGAGATTTGGACGGCCAAAAATAGTAATTATGACGGATGTCTGATATTCTGTGTCGAATGAAATTCAAAGTGTCCGATACTTTGATCACCCGTCAGTTGTATGCTTTAAATAACCCAGGTATAACACGGATGAAAACCTGCATGGACAATGGGTTGGAGCCGTAAAAAGTTTTAAGGGTTGCTGGAATGAAATTTTGAGTCATATGGAAACCGAGTGCCATATCTGTATTGAACCAACCGGCCAGTTTGTAAGTAGTTCCTAAGGTGAAGGCTTGAATGGTGTAAATACTTTCTGGCGCACTAATATTGAGTTCGTCTTCCGATTTCTGAACCGATTCCATCCGGCTATACACGGCAAATTTTTTCATTTGATAGTTGCCTTCCCACAGAAAGGAATATTCCTGGTGGTCGGCTTTGTTTAAACCCCAAACGAGGGCAGAAGTAAAAATACGCTCGCTGTTTTTCGAACTGGAATAAATTACTGATGCCGTGGCGCGTTTCACATCGTTGGCCGGATCCAACTCCTCCGGACTCTTCAGAAAAGCACCCGAGGCCTGCATCACCCAATTCTTACCAGGGGCAAAGGAAAGCCGGTAACTATAACTGTCGAACTTAGGCTCGTCAAAATCAAATCGATGTTCATTAGGTTCGCGTCCTTTAAACCGGGAAGTCTCCAGCTTGAATTTTTTATATCGAATACCCAGTGTTGCCACGCCAAAGGTGATGTGGGTTGCATCCTGCCAGTGGTGGCCGAGAGGTGCATCGGGATTATTCATGCTCGATGTTCGGTGCATGAAGGCCGTTGGCCCGATGGCCGGTTCGCCCGGGTATCCCACGTAAAGTGAAATATCAAACCCAGGAACAATTCGCTGAGTGTATCCCATTCCTAATTCAGAAATTAATTCGTGCGGATGTTGGCGATCCACTAAAGGCAAACCTTTATAAGACTCACCGGATTGAAACATCAAGGGATACCCTCTTCCTCCAACGGTTATCGGGTCGGTGGTGATCATGGTACGAAAAAGAAACAGGCCGTTATTTTTTATTTTTCGCTGAGCCATTATCATGGCCCACCCCGGTGCGTCAAATTGTCGTCCGCCCCGCTTATACTCGTTGTTCAGGTTTTGGAAATTTTGGCGCAAAAAAAAAGCGCCATGCCCCATCAGGTTCCAGTTTTTCTTGTGGCGCATCCAGGCGTACATGGGTGTTTCATCGGGCAGCCAGCCGGTGCCCGAACCATTCCGGTTCATTGGCAAATCGCGCGAGAAGGCGTGGGCCATTGAACCCGCATGAATGGTGTGGGTGTTTTTAGTTTGAATGAAGGTGGCCTTCTTTGGCATTTTGTAATCCGGTTTGGGTGAAGTGATTTTAACTGGGAAGGAGATTAAAACTTTTTCCCACCGGAAAGTGAAATTCAATTCGCTGTCATTTGTTTTTTCTAAACGATAATCCAACCGATCGCGAAGAGAAGCTTCTTGGGGCGTGACCTGAATCCGCAAGAGATCTTCCCCCTCGGTATAATCATCGGCCAGATGCTGATCCCATTTTTTATTGATGATGATTGTCCAACTCTCTTTTCCGGGGATAGTAAAGAAAGCATACTTGCCGGGCTTCAACTCTTTTCCATCAATGGCAACCGGCACATTAAATTCAAAAGCCGTTGCCCGGTGGGCGCCTGTTACCCACACCTGGTCGAATGGAACAAGCCCTCCATAAATCACCCTGCTCCGAACGCTTGGCGCATAATAAAAGATTCGAAAGATGGCCTTATCAATTTTCAATTCAGTCATTTTCGGGATGCTGGTTTTGGCCGTATCGGCTTGTTGACTAAGTGCCTCGAAGGATAGTAAGAGACAAAATATTTTAATTATTGATTTCATGCTTGCAATTTAATATTTAACGAATCGCCCGGTATGGTGATCTCTACCTACTGCCCATTGCCTACTATTTTAATGACATGCCTCGCTATACTTTTTCAATTTAAAGTAATTATACGGAAGCGGAGCTAAGAAACCTACAATCATCGAAAGAAGAAGGGCAAACCAGTACATTGGGTTTTCGAAAGCCGCCTTGCCACCGGTAATCATGAAGTCGGTGGTGTTCATGGCCAGTTCCATGGCAACCATAGAAAGGAACGACATCGCGAAAGCTGTTTGAAGGGCAAACTTCCAGGAGAATTGTTCACGAACTTTTAGAAGTACGGTTTCCATTAATACCGAAGTGAAAAGCCCGGCAACCGTGGCCAGAATCATTTGCACGAGCATTGATGTGCCTGGATAGAATGCCTGAAGGAAAATGATCATTCCAAAGTCACCAATGGAACATCCGATCAAACAGTTTAATGTATTCAGCGATGCTCTTCCCCAAACCCGGCCATCTTTCCAAAAAAGATTTTCACTTTTTGTGGATGCACGGTAATGGCCATTTTTTTCTGCTAAAGTATAAGAAGGGTAATCTGCCAACGCTTGCTGCAACCGTGTGGTTGGTATGTGGCTTTTCATAGTAATAGTTGCCACCGATTGGTTCAGGTTTACCTGTACATTAGTAACGTTTTCAACTGCTGCCAATGCTTTTTCAACGGTCGATGCGCACCCGCTGCAGGTCATGCCGCTAATTTCATATTCGTGTGTCATACTCTTAGAACTTATAACCTCACCCCCTGCCCCTCTCCATCCCGAAGCATCGGGAGGAGAGATGCCCTCTTTTATTATTTTGTGCCGTGGTGAAGGATTGGGGTTTCTACTTGTAAAGATACGGCCCCGTTGCATCATGGATTTATATAATTTCGGGAAAGAGTTATAGCACTTCATAATTATATTCCATGATAGACGTCAGGTTCATAATAGAAGTGCACCCAACTTCATCATTCTAAATTCCCTGCCTGGCGGAAATTTGAATTTCGAATGCTGAATGATGAATGTTCCCGCCTGACGGCAGGCAGGGATTTTTGAAGCGAGGCCTACGCGTACAGCGCTTCCTGCTGCTCCGCCACTTTCTCACTCTCCACATACTCATCATACGTCATCAGCTTGTCCATGAAACCATTCGGGGAGATTTCGATTATCCGGTTGGCAACGGTTTGAGTGAATGTGTGATCGTGTGAGGTTAAAAGAATCTGACCTGGAAAATCTTGTAGCGCATTGTTGAACGACTGAATCGATTCCAAATCCAAGTGGTTTGTGGGCTCATCTACAATTAAAAGATTGGCGCCCGGCTGCATCATGCGACTGATCATGCAACGCATTTTCTCACCACCGCTCAACACACTACACTTCTTAAAAACTTCCTCGCCTGAGAAAAGCATCTTGCCTAAGAAGCCGCGGACGTACGCCTCTTCTTTCTCTTCATCCGTAAGCGTGAAAGTTCGCAGCCAGTCAATCAGATTATCATCCGTATTGAAGTACGATTCATTGTTCAACGGCAGGAAGGCCTTTGTAATAGTCTGGCCATACTTAAACTCGCCCTTGTCGGCTTTTAATTCACCCGCCAGAATCTGGAACAGCGAAGTCACTGCCAAACTCTCCTTGCTTAGGAAAGCAATCTTGTCGCCTTTGTTCACGAAGAAGGTCAGGTCTTTGAAAAGTCGTTCACCATTGAGTGTACAACTCAAATGATTCACCTCCAGCACCTGGTCGCCAGCAGTGCGCTTCGGAATAAAAATAATGCCGGGGTATTTCCGGTTCGAGGGCTGAATATCATCCACCGTAATTTTCTCCAATAACTTCCTCCGGCTGGTAGCCTGCTTCGACTTCGATGCATTCGCGCTGAAGCGCCTGATGAACTCCTGCAACTCTGCTTTCTTTTCTTCTGACTTTTTGTTTTGCGAGGAGCGTTGCTGCAACGCCAACTGACTGCTCTGATACCAGAAAGAATAATTACCTGTGTATAATCTAATCGCGCTGAAATCAATATCCACCACGTGGGTACACACCGTGTCCAAAAAGTGCCTGTCGTGCGAGACAACAATCACCGTGTTCTTAAACTCCAGCAGAAAATCTTCCAGCCACCCAACCGTGTGGATATCCAAATCGTTGGTCGGTTCATCCAGAATCAAAATATCCGGGTTACCATAAATGGCTTGCGCCAGCAACACGCGCACTTTGTGATTACCACTCAACTCGCGCATCAGCTTGTAATGTTCTTCCTCGGGAATGCCGAGGCCACTCAACTCTGCAGCCGCATCGCTCACCGCATTCCAGCCGTCCATCTCGGCAAACTCCGCCTCCAGGTGCGAAGCCTCAATACCATCGGCCTCCGAAAAATCAGGCTTCTCATAAATGGCGTCCTTCGCCTTCATCACCTGCCACAGTTTGCTGTGCCCCATCATCACC
>JAYUHI010000376.1:0-9020 GCA_043767095.1 Bacteroidota bacterium | reverse complement strand
AAATTGAGGAGAAGTGGCGCAGAGCGTGGAAGGAAAAGAACGTTTATAAAGTCTCAAACGATAGTTCAAAGCCCAAATATTATGTGCTCGATATGTTTCCCTACCCCTCCGGGGCCGGGCTGCATGTGGGCCATCCTCTCGGCTACATCGCCTCGGATATCGTTGCGCGATACAAACGAGTAAAAGGATTCAACGTTCTCCACCCAATGGGCTTCGATGCGTTTGGCCTTCCGGCTGAACAGTATGCGTTGGAGCATGGCATTCACCCGGCAGTTTCAACGGCTCAAAACATTGAGAACTTCAAAAGACAATTGGGCAATATCGGTTTTTGTTATGACTGGAGTCGTGAGGTACAAACCTGCGATCCCAAATATTACAAATGGACGCAGTGGATATTCCTTCAGATTTTCGATAGCTGGTATAACCGGAAGAAAGAGAAGGCCGAACGGATTGCGGAGTTGATTAAGATTTTTGAAAAGGAAGGAAACGTGAATCACCCATTTCCGAATCCAAAGTCAAAAATTAAAAATTTCTCTTCGGACAATTGGAAATCATGGTCCGAAAAAGAAAAGCAGGAGATTTTAATGGAGTATCGTTTGGCATACCTGGCTTACACCGATGTGAACTGGTGTGAGGCGTTAGGCACTGTGCTGGCCAACGATGAAGTAATTAACGGAGTGAGTTACCGGGGAGGATTCCCGGTCGTAAAAAAACAAATGCGTCAGTGGAGTCTTCGCATAACAGAATATGCGGAGCGGTTGCTGAAGGGTTTAGAGGAGATTGACTTCAGCGAGAGCATGAAGGAGATACAGAGGAATTGGATTGGGAAGAGTGTGGGGGCGAGGGTGGAGTTTGACCTCAAAGGCCTCACCCCCAACCCCTCTCCGGGGGAGAGGGGGGAAGTGCACTCTACTAACTCAGATTTGAAAGAGAGAGGAAGGGAGACCTCAGAAAAAAAATATTGGAAACATTTGAAAGATTTCGCAAAGGAGAACCGGCACAATCCAACTGATGAGGAGGCAGCCCTTTGGGAAGAATTGAGGAACAGCAAACTCGGTTATAAAATAAGAAGGCAGCATACCATTGGAATTTTTATAGGAGATTTTGTTTGCTTGGATAGGAGATTGGTAATTGAAGTAGATGGTCAATACCATTTGGGCAACAAAGAATTTGATGAAGAAAGAACAGAGTATCTAAATACTAAAGGGTTCAAAGTAGTACGATTCACGAATGAGGACGTGAATAAAAATATTGGAAGAGTCTTATCTGAAATAAAATATGAGTTAGGCAAATCCAATTCAATACGAGAGTCCGCCCCCCTCTCCCCCGGAGAGGGGTCGGGGGTGAGGCCTTCAAACGGGGGTGAGGTACTCCCCGTCTTCACCACCCGCCCCGACACCATCTTTGGTGTTGACTTCATGGTGCTCGCCCCCGAACACGAACTGGTAAAAAAAATAACTTCACCAGAGCAAAAAGATGAAGTAGAAAAGTATCTTAAATATGTAGAGAGCCGTTCGGAAGTTGACCGCATGTCCGAAGTGAAAAAAATTACGGGGGCTTTTACCGGGGCTTATGCCATCAATCCTTCCAACGGAAGGGAAATACCAGTTTGGATAAGCGAATATGTTTTGGTTGGCTACGGCACAGGCGCCATCATGGGTGTGCCCTGTGGCGATGAGCGCGATCACAAATTTGCGAAGCATTTTAATATTCCGATCACGAATATCATTGGCCATCATTACAATGGTGAGGAAGCCAACCCAACCAAAGATGCCATTCTTGAAAATTCTGATTTCATCAATGGCATGATAATGCACAAAGCCATTGATGTGGTGGTGGACAAGCTGGAAGAAATGGGTATTGGCCAACGCCAGGTGAACTACAAGATGCGCGATGCCGGCTGGAGTCGACAACGGTATTGGGGCGAACCATTTCCGGTGGTCTTCAAGGATGATGTTCCCTATGCGATGGACGAGAAAGAACTTCCTTTAGAGTTACCCGACTCCAACAATTTCAAACCATCAGGATCGGGCGAAGGGCCATTGGCTAATCTGAGTGATTGGATAAACTTTTCCCCGGGGCTAAAGCGCGACAGCAACACTATGCCCACCCATGCTGGCGCGGCCTGGTACTTTCTGCGCTACATGGATCCGCACAACGAGAAAGAGTTTGCCAGCAAAGAAGCACTGGATTACTGGAACCAGGTGGACGTTTACATTGGCGGCTCAGAACATGCCGTGGCGCATTTGCTTTACTCACGCCTGTGGGTAAAAATCCTCCACGACTTAGGCTACTTGAAATTTGACGAGCCGTTCAAGAAGTTGATTAATCAGGGGAAGATTACGGGTAATACAAAATTTGCCTACAGAATGCAGGGCACTATAGAAATCAACTTAATAACAAAAGAAAATAGAACAGAGGCTAGAGCAAACGTACTTTATATATCAAAAAAATACTATGATTTATATCTAACAGACAAGTCTAAGTTTATTGAGGTAATTCATTCGGAGATTTCAAAACAACTTGGAGTTGAGGGTCAAAAGAAATTTAAGTTTGAAGAAACCAGCACTCAAGTCCATGAGATACGGATCCCAATTAGTTATGTCATTGAAGAGACACTTACAGATATTGATGAGTTTAAAAAGAGCAGGCATGATGAAGTCCCTTATCTGCTTTTTGAAGATGGAACTTACATCTGCGGGACTCAAGTAGAAAAGATGTCTAAATCTTACTACAACATTGTTAATCCTGATGAAGTAATTGAAGATTATGGTGCCGATACCCTGCGTATGTACGAAATGTTCCTCGGTCCTTTGGAGATGTCTAAACCCTGGAACACCAGCGGCATTGATGGCGTGTTTAAATTCTTAAGAAGATTCTGGAATCTATTCCATGATGCGGTCGGTAATTTGAAAGTAAGCGATGAGGTTCCAACACCTGCAGAATTAAAAATACTGCACGGCACTCTAAAGAAAGTGGAGCAGGACATTGAGAATTACTCTTTCAACACTTCGGTAAGTGCGTTTATGATCTGCGCCAATGAACTATCATCACTCAAGTGTAACAAGCGGGCCATCCTTGAGCCGCTCACCATTGTCCTCTCCCCTTTCGCTCCACACATTGCAGAAGAGTTGTGGAGTTTACTGGGGCATACCGATACCATCCTTAACGCTTCCTTTCCGAAATACGATGAACAGTATTTGAAAGAAAGCTCTTTTGAGTATCCTATCTCCATCAACGGCAAGGTGAGGGCCAAAATGCATTTTGCTTTAGATATGCCGAAGGAGGACATTGAGAAACAGGTGCTGGCTTCGGAGGCCGTACAAAAATGGAGCGAAGGAAAACCGCCCAAGAAGGTGATTATTGTTCAGGGGAAGATTGTAAATGTTGTGCTTTAGGTAAAAAGGCCGTTTGCATTATTAAATGACTGACTTCCCCAAATTTTCTTGAATTTCAAGAAACTTGATAAATACATGTCTTGCATTTCAAGAAACATTTCATTTTTATTTCTTGAATTCAAAGAAACTTACAGTTCAACAATTTGGAGTGTCGCAATCAAACCTTCATAAAGTCTTCCTTCATTACCTGACTGATGGTGTCAATTAAAAAGTCGGTATTGGATCGGGAGAACACCATCGGTGGTTTAATTTTTAGCACATTATTAAACGGGCCATCGGTACTCATCAATATTCCTTTGTCGCGCATGCGATTGGTAAAATAGGATGCCTGCTCTGTGGCCGGCTCTTTTGTATCTTGGTTTCTCACCAATTCAAATCCTAAAAACAAACCCGAACCGCGCACGTCACCTATTATTTCAAACTGCTTCATTAGATCGTTCAGGCCTGATTTTAAATAAGCCCCTGTTGTGCGGGCATTCTCCTGCAATCCTTCATCCTTAATTATCTTCAAAACTTCAAGCCCGATGGCACACGACACGGGATTGCCACCAAACGTATTGAAATACTCCATTCCATTTTTAAATGACTCGGCAATGGCCTGAGTGGTGACTACCACACCGAGTGGATGACCATTGCCAATTGGCTTCCCGATGGTAACGATATCAGGCACCGCGCCATGCGCTTCAAAGGCCCAGAAGAAATTTCCGGGCCGGCCACATCCGGTTTGCACTTCATCGGCTATACATACACCGCCCTCCTTCCGAACATGTGCGTATGCATCTCTTAAAAAACCTTTTGGCAATTCCACTTGCCCTCCACAACTGATCACCGATTCATAAATGAGAGCCGCAGGCTTTCGTCCTTCTTGATGAATTTTCTTAATGGCCTCCTTCACATGTGAGGCATACTTCCTTCCAGCATCAGGATCGTCTGAACGATACAATCCGCGGTAAACATCGGGGACGGGCACTACCTGAATATGCGGGGGCACACCTGTTCCTCCGGGGCCATTAAATTTATACGAACTTATTTCAATGCAGGCATTGGTGTTTCCATGATAGCCCGCTTCGGAAACAATCATGTCTTTCTGATCCGTGAAGTTTTTAGCCAGGCGTAAAGCCAGTTCATTTGCTTCGCTGCCTGAGTTGACAACATAAACAACGTTTAACTTTTCCGGCATGGTAGCCAAAAGCGCCTCCGTAAAATTCACCAGGTTTTCGTGCACGTAGCGCGTGTTGGTATTCAACACAGCCATTTGGCGCTGACCAGCAGTCACAACCCGCGGATGCTCATGCCCAACATGTGCCACGTTGTTAACCGTATCTAAATATCTTCTGCCTGAGGCATCCAGTAAATAAACTCCCGAACCTCTCACCATTTTTATAGGATCGCGATACGAGATGCTCATGTTCTTGCCCAAATGCTTTTTGCGATAATCCACAATTTCATCTTTCGATTTCTCTGATGGCTTGTCGGATGGGTTGCCTGTAAACAGCAACCATGGATCGGGCGACAAACTCTTCCATATTTCGCGCTGGCTTGCCTGGGCCACGCCAGGAAAATCTCCTCGCTTACCCAGCATATCCAATATTACCTGAAAGTGCAGATGAGGCGGCCAGTTGCCATTTACATCTCGCGATCCAATCCGACCGATCACCTCACCTTTCTCAACCACTTTTCCTGGTTCAATACCAGTTAAAGAATCAAGTGAGAGGTGACCATACAGTGTATAAAAAGTCAAATCATTTGATACGAGGTGTTCCAAAACAATCGTTGGGCCGTAATCACCTTCTGCCTGATTGTTGGCCACACTGCGCACAATGCCTTCGCGTACAGCAACAACTTCTGTTCCGGGCTTTGCAAAAAAATCCATCCCGGTGTGAACTGTCCGCCATTCGGGTGCATCATTGCCGGGCATGGCAAAGGCATCGGTGATGTATATTCCCCTCACTTCATCATACCGGCCAACCGCAACGGAGGCATTGGCCTGCAGAATCAGTTCCGAAATTTTCTGATCCAATAAATTTGGATCGGTAAGATTTTGAGTAACTCCTAAATCCAGACTGCCGACACTTAAATCAAGCCACAATGGGTTGTTGAAATTTTGTAAAGGAAATATGGCAGTCACCGAAGACTTAGCCAGTGAAACGAACTTTGAGTTGGATGGACATGCTTCAAGTCCGCAGGCATTGCGAAAGGAATAGTGAGCGAGATTGGCCGGAATGTTTCGAAGTTTATAAAGCAAATCCCAGGCTTGTTTGTCACTGACTTGCAGGTAAATATTTTCCGGATGTTCCCGTCTGTTTAGTTCTGAACAGGTTACACTGATCAATAAACGTGCGATCAGCAAATAGAACAGAACTTCAAGTTCGTCTTCGGTGATTTTATACGTTGAATGAAATCCCTTCACTACATGACATGCCGCTTCCAGCGGATCGGGCTTGTCCATCATAACATATGCCAGGGCAATGGCCAACTCATTTATGGTATGGGTGTATACAACGTCACCAAAATCAATCACTCCGGGTACACCCGGATTTTTCAAATCACGACTAACCAACACATTATAATCATTCGAATCATTATAGTTTACACTTTGGCGAAGCTTAGGGAATGCGGGCATGGCGCGCTCTTCGAATAAGGTATAAAAATGATTCGCGATTAATTTTCTTTCAGACCGGAAATCATCAAGATGCGGTTTTATCCAGGCGGCCTGCGATGGATCCCACTTCATAAACCGGTGAGCACTGGGATGATCAAAATCTTTTAGCGATTGGCAAAGCTTTCCGAGCATTTCACCTAACCGCATTAGCAAAAGCGGGCTATGTGGATTAACACTGGCCAACACGCGTCCCTCAACCCAGGTCAGCAGCCTCACAAATCTGGTTCTCTTCTCAACATCATGGATTTCGAGAATTTCCTTTCCGTCAATTGCTTTTACAATTGTGGAAACTTCAAGGCCCAAATTCTCCCCGGACAGATGGTTGATGACCGAATTTTGGAGTTCCAGGTTCGCCCGCATCTCATTCTTGTTAGCTATTTTTAGAATGAATGATTTCCCCGATGGACCACTGGTTAAAAAGAAATTAAAGTCCAACTCACCAGGCAATGGCTTGACTGCCACATCCAGGTTATAGTTTTGTTTTACGAACTCAGCAATTCTACCTGCATCTAACGGCATAGAAATTTTATTCAATCTCAAAGTTGGATTGAAAAATATAAAAAAATAATCACATACCGCGTGCGGTTCGGGAAGCATCAAACAATTAATGTTCTTCTTCGGTCTGTGTGCCCACGGACCAAAACGTACGTGATACTGTAAGTGGCCTGTGGGGAACAGACCACAGATTAGAGTTACTCCAGCCCGGTAACCGTGGATATCATGAATATGGCTCCATTGAGATCGTAGGCTTCATATTTCACAATGCCAATTTGAGGAACATACCATTCCTTCATATTACTCACCACGTAACCCAGTTCATTGGTCCAGCCTTTTGGTACAAACCCCTCCGTACCCATTTTTTTAGCAAAGGCATACTGTTCTTTTTTCACTTGTGCATTCGCAGTTTCGTAATCGGCAATGATTGTTGCTTTCGTCCAGCCCTCTGATTCAACAATATATGCGCTGTACTTTTTTCCACTGATGGTAAATTCTTCTTCGCCCGTAATCAGCGCATTCACGTGATGGATGATATGCCCAGAGTAAGTAAGCGTTTGCCGCACCTTCACGTCAATTGTTTTGTAATGTGAATAAATATGGTTTCCACTGGTGTGTGAGCCCAGGAAAAGACGATGCTTTACTTTTTTATCCATAGCTGCCGGAAAACCAATGGTAATGTCATCGTAAGAAGGAATCACATCGCCCGTTTTCACATTCATGGGCAATACCATTGGGCCTTCAATTCTGTAGCCGTCAGGGTTAAGTGTATCAAAGCCTATCGGCACTGATCCGCTATGGAGGTAGGTAAAAATGGTGTCGTTGCGGCAATCAAGGTAATAGTTGAAAGTATATTTGCCCATTACAGTGGTTATTTTGTATTTATCGGTTCCTGCCACGGTTGCCTTAGATAAGACGGAAGTTGCTTCAGACGTGGTGGCTGCCGCTACTTTTCCTGATAATACATCGGCATTAAAGGCACCTATCATAGCATCTTTCTTTTCTTGTTTTTTCTCCTTCGTGAATTTGGGATCGTATGGAAGAAGGTTGGTGTATGTGGTAACAGTAGTTATCATCTTGCCACCGTCTTTCAATGCCAGGTTGCAGGGTTGCGAAAATGCGGTAAGGCTGATTAACAGGACAGCACCGGATGAAAACATTACTTTTATCATAGATTGATCTTTTTCGTTAAAAAAAAACGAGAGTCTAGTTCCCGAAACTAAACACATGCTGACCGCTTACTGATCCTGTCCTGCCTGGACCCAACGTTGTTTTGCTCCACGTCAAGGCTAGTGTAAGTGAAGTGTCTGTCACTTCCAGAAGCGTCACTGTCAAACCATCATTGCGTGTAATGGCTGTTGCGTTGGCATCGGTGAAGGACCAGGTGCCGGTGGCTGGCCAAATTGCCCCGCCATTAGTTGTTGTAAAACCTGTAGCCGTAAACGAGATGTCTAACCCTTCGTACACACTGGTTTTGTCAGTACCATCCACGGTCACGTCCTGCATTTCCCAGGTAGCTGCCGTAAGCTTGGCTGTTACCTCCTCTTGTTTGGATGGTGCTGGATCTCCTCCGCAACCGGAAAGATGAACCATGACGGCTGCCATTGCGATGAAGAAAACTACGGTTGCTTTTTGGTGATATATCGTTTTCATAAGATTTTTATTTAATTGATTTTTATTTTTTAATGAATTTAATCTGGTGGAAGGTATTGCTTTCCAGAACTCGCATCAGATAAACACCAGGCGATAAATGCTGCACGCTGGCGCGATGTGTGTTATCCCTCTTTTCCAATGCAACCGAACAGGTTCGGCCACTCATATCAAAAAGTTGTGTATTTCCCAGCTCCCCCTTTAGCCCGAGTACTTCCAGATAGTCTTCCACAGGGTTCGGATAAATGCTAATGTCGGCAGAATGCCCAGTCAAATCGCCTGTAACGATAAGCGGTACCGTTTCCGAAAGCTTGCTGAGGCAATCATCCACCATTACCTGAACTCTATAAATTCCTTCAGCGGTTACATTTAGTGTTTCATTCGTTGCCCCGGTAATAGCCGCGCCATCTTTAAACCATTGGTTCCCCGATGCAGCGCTCGAAGTAAGGGTGAGTGTTTCGGTATTAATTCCACTTACCGTTACCGTGGGTTGGGGCGGGTTGATACAAAAACTTTTATCAACTGGAGTTGCCGCATTAAACAGCGTGTTACCTGCTTGGCTAGCCGTTATGGTAGCCCGCCCTGCACTCGCAATAGTTACATTAATGCCGCTGACGGTAATTTTATTGGAGGCTGCAGCAAAGCTCACCGCCAAAGCGGAAGTGGCTGTCGCTTGTACGACAAATGGTGCTTCGCCCATTGTTTTATCGGGGATGGTTGGAAAGTTGATGGTCTGGTCCAGCTTTCCTATTTGATAAACCGTGGTGAAAAGATTGGAAGCCGTGTTGTTGTTCCCGGCTGCATCATTCGCTTTG
>JAYUHI010000375.1:0-3806 GCA_043767095.1 Bacteroidota bacterium | reverse complement strand
CTTTGTTGCCAAACCACTCATTCAAAGTAGTAGTTATCGCCACTGCATTGCCCCATTTATCCACAATGGAAATATGCGTAGTCTCCTCCGATTCATATCCCGGAATTATCCCCTCTTTAATGTCGCTGCTTTTAGTAGCGCTGTCGGGGTTGAAAGATTTCATTCGGTCATCGTTGTAGGCATCGGCAATCAAATCGCGGACGGGTACAGCAAAAAAATCCGGGTCACCTAAAAATGCAGCGCGGTCGGCATACACTCTTCGCTCGGCCTCCGTCATCAGGTGAATTGTTTTCACTGAGTTGAATCCCCAATCTTTTATTGGAAATGGTTCAACTGATTTTAATAATTGCGCTAACGCCACACCTCCTGAAGATGGCGGCCCCATAGAAATGATTTTGTATTCTTTGTAGTTGGCCACTACTGGTTCCAGCCAACGGGTTTTATAGTTTTTTAAATCTTCATACGTAATGATTCCATTTCCTCGTTTCATTTCAGCAACAATATCATCGGTTGTTTTGCCTTCGTAAAATCCGGCTTTGCCGTTATCGCGAATGCGTTCTAAGGTAAAGGCCAGGTCAGTCCATTTTAATGTGTCGCCTTCTTTCCAATCGCCAAGCAAAAATTCTGGAGGAGTTGGATTATATTTTTTCAAGTCGGGCTGAATGCGGTTCAGGTTGTTCGCTGCCCGCTTCGTTAACCAAACTCCTTTTCGTGCCAGGTCAATGGCAGGCTGCACTAAATCTTTCCACGGAAGTGATCCAAACTTTTCATGCGAATCGACAAGCCCCGCTACCGTTCCCGGAACACCGGAGGCCAGGTGACCGTTCACACTCAAATCGGGGATAACATTTTTATTTTTATCGAGATACATATCGGTGGTTGATTTTGCCGGAGCTTTTTCGCGAAAGTCGAGTGAAAACAGTTTGCCATCTTTATCGCGATACACCATGAATCCGCCACCACCCAGGTTTCCTGCTTCCGGGAAAGTGACCAGCAAACCGAGTTGCACGGCAATGGCAGCATCCACCGCATTGCCTCCTTGTTTCAAAACATCCAAACCAATCTGCGCGGCAACCGGGTGGGCGCACACCACCATGGCCGAGTCGCCAATGGCCCCCAATGGGTTTGAAGATTGTTTCGGGTTTTGGCCGCAGGACGCCAGCACAAGGATGGCAATCGGGAAAAGAACTGACTTCATGGAATTTGTGTTTAGATTTAGCTCATAAAAGTATTATTTCGAACCCACTAACCCATGAGTTTACGGAAAGAAAAGGCCGCCCGTCTTAAGTTGGCTGTTCTGGAAGAGACCCATCACCTGATCGGTAAAAAACCTTTTGAGGATTTGTATGTGGATGAGATTTGCGCGAAGGTTAAAATCTCTAAAGTCACGTTCTTCAAATATTTTCCCCGGAAGGAAGATTTGCTTTTGTATCATCTTCGGGTGTGGTGCTTAGCGCGTTCGGTTGAGTTGCACCAAAACCCCAGGGTAGGCATTCAAGGGGTATATTTTCTGGTGGATAAAATTGTAGAGGATGCTGACTTGTATCCGGGGATTATGTTGAGCCTGATCGGGTACCTGTCGGATTTGAAAAGACCGCCCAAACCGTTTCCTGTTAAACCGGAAGAGAAGTTGCGGCTTTACCCGAATGTAAAAAACCTGGAAAGCATTGAGATACATTCGCTGGAAGTGATGATTGAATCTTTTGTGCTGGAGGCGATTTTTAAAAAGGAGATTACGCGCAATACGTCAACAAAAGAAATCACGTTGCTGATTACATCGGTTATCTATGGATCGCTGATCTCCGCGCATCTCATGCAGCAAAGCCCGCTGAAGATTTATTTCAGAAAGAACATCGACCAGGTTATGAAGGGGCTGCAGTAGTCCAAAGGGTGACGCAGTCAAAACTTAGTAGGAGGATTGCGCCAAGACCAAGACTCCCTTTCCTATGAAGAAGTCATCGCGGTTGAGTCCTGGCGGACTGGCCAGGACGCATACCGCGATCCAGCGTATCAAGCGGTGGTTTTCATTAGTGGATGGGTGTTTTTTTAAACTGGATCGCGGCACTCGTTCCTCGGCCGCGATGACTTCTTCGTAGGAGAGCCCGCGATGATGACTTCTTGGTAGGAGGGGTGAATTCTTTAAGGTCTTGCTGCAAGGAGATTTTTTCAAAGTTATTATTCTCAAAACACAGGGCGCACCCTTTCGGGATACTTAGTACAAATCGCCTAAAAATTTAAGGCCTCACTGAGTTTCGGGCAGCGTAGGCGAAGTGGTAGAAATATTTTTCGAGGGAGTCGAGCGTGGAATTGTATTCTTTTCCTCCAAGCCATGCATCGCACACTACTTCTTTTGCCCGGGCTATTTCTTTTCCCCTTTTTCTCCAGCGCGGGTCAGACAGGGTGAGATCCAGCAGTTCAATGGCCCGGAAGATGGCGCTCTCATAAATTTTGGCATCTTTATTCTTCCACTTATTGGCCCTGCCTATTTCGCTCCCTATGTTTCCCATCTGGCTGCAGAGCGAAAGCTCAAACCATTTTCCATTGGCCAGAGATTGATGCTGAAAGGACATAGGTTAATCTTTAATGAGTTGATTGGTGATTTCCAGTATTCGTATTTGAGTGTCGTGGTTTTCTACGCTTCGGGATTTGTTTCCTAAATACGGCCGGATATTGATCATGGAATCGAATTCGATCCGATCGGCACCAGGTTGTTCAGGATAAATGTTTATACCCCACAAGTCCTTTTGCAATGAGCCATTCTCGATCATAATAGTTTCTTCGTCTGAATGCAGTTCACCGCCAATGGCCATCATTTTTCTTTCGACATCCACCACCGCCTTCACCAGAGAGCCAAACTGGTTTTCTGCCATTGATTTCAATTCATGAAGCGTGACGCCATCAATGACGATTTTTATTTCAAACATACACCTCAATTTTTCTTTACAGTCTTCACACCCTGCTTTTCAAACAGTCTAAAATAAACCCGGCCCACGTGTGGAGTTTTGTGATAGATATGTTTCTTGTAATAGGTGTGGTGGTATCTGGGTTTCACTGTTTTTTGGCTACCGGATGAGGAGAACACACTGCAAGAGGTGGTAAGTGCACAAAGAATCAAGAGCATTATCCGGCCAATCATAGCGCTAATATAAGGTGAAAATCCAACTTGAATTTGCATTCCTCCAGCGGGGTACAACAGTTTTGTTAGTCCCCGCACACCCCTGCCCCTAAAGGGGACAACGCGCTGGGGTTCTCCCTTCAGGGAGTTAGAGGGTGAGCGAGGGCTTAACGAAAAATTACAAAACTGTCGTACACCTTAAGGGATCTGCCTTGCCTAATGCCCAAACCCTAATCCCTAATGCCCAATCCCTAATCCCATTTTCATTCGGGCAACCCGAAAAATCCCCGGCCACTCATAGAAATAGCTAAGATGATGAGGATGAGCGCGAGCGAATTATAAATAAAAAGGCGTTTGTGCCTGGCTGCATCGCTGGAAAGTTTCTTTGCCGTAATCCGCGCCAGGGTAATAAACACAACCGCCAGCAACATCATAATAGAATGCTCTACCAACCAATAACGGGCAACGGAATCTTTCATCGAATTCCCACTGAATACAACCACCGGGCTAATAAAATAAAGAATAAGCCCAAGCAGCAATTGGGTGTGCGTGAAGATGAACAACCAAAGCCCCGCTTTGTTTTCCAGATTTCGCCTGCAGCGGAGAAATCCGCCGCAGGGCAACCAGAGGGCGCAGCGCAAAGGCGAGGGCGATCCAGACGCCTAACGCCACGCCCAACGTTATTGCCTTG